>JAIOTF010000193.1 GCA_021107195.1 Anaerolineaceae bacterium
ACAAACCCTGAAATGCGGAACTGTGTTCCGTAATAATGGGGGCGGGTTGTATGATTGGAAGTTGCATATGCTTAATTTACCGCATTTTTCTCATGTTGTGTATCTTAAATCACAACTATCGAGTTATTAAGTATTCCTGCTTTTTATATTCGGATTGCCTGATTAAAATCAACCTGATTAACTAACAATCAAAAGGTACGTATCGTAACCTTGGTGCAGCGGTTCAGCCGCAGTGGCTTACATAATTGATCCGGATGAGTGCATCGCTTGCGGTGCTTGTGAACCGGAATGCCCTGAAGAAGCAATTTCCGAGGCTGATGATTTCTATGTGATCGATGCTGAGAAATGCAAAGATTGCGGCGTTTGTGCAACTGTCTGCCCGGTGGACGCACCTCATCCTGTATAATCACGATCTGATTTACGATCTAAATCCCCTTTTCATTGCGAAAAAGGGGATTTAGTTTTATCTGAACTGGCTATGGTTTATAATTTCTGAAAGCGGCATCATCCTTGCAAGGATACGCAACATCTCTGGCTTGCAGGGGAAGCAAAGGTTTTGTTGGCATGGGCTGTTTTCCTTCTTATTCGATCAGTTCAAATTCGCGAGATCATGGAACAGGCGGTATATGGGCATGAAAAAATTTATTGCTGTGGCAGGCAATATCGGTGTGGGAAAATCCACCCTGGTAAAAATGTTGGGAGAGCAGTTGGATTGGGAACCATTTTACGAACCCGTGACAGAAAATCCCTATTTGACCGATTTCTATAAAGATATGAAGGCCTGGGGTTTTCATTCCCAGATATTCTTCTTGAGTCACCGGCTGCAAATTCATCATGAGCTGGTACAGTATTCCGGCTCGGTGATCCAGGACCGCAGTGTGTATGAAGACGCCGAGGTTTTTGCGCGCAACCTCTTTCTGCAAGGGCATCTCTCAAGCCGTGACTTCCAAACCTATCAGACCCTTTACTATACCCTCACCGAGTTTCTGCCGCCCCCTGATCTGGTGATTTACTTACGGGCTTCGGTAACCACCCTCCTGCAGCGCATTACCTTGCGCGACCGGGATTATGAACGCACTATCAGTCCCGATTATCTGCGTCAATTGAATGGGTTATACGAAGATTGGATCAATAACTTTGCCCTCTGCCCGGTCTTGACCGTGCCAGCCGATGATCTGGATTATGTGGCACATTCCAGGCATTTATCCTTGATTATGGACAAAATAAAGGAAAAGCTGACCGGCAAGGAAGTGGTCATCTTTAATGCTGATGAGGTTGCCGGGGCCAGTGACTGAGGAAAGCATCCATTAAGCGAAAAAAGGTGTGAACAATCGTTCACACCTTTTGTGTTTGACGCGAATAAATATCAAACTGGCCGGTTGAATCGCAAGCCAATCTGTACAATAACCTGGGAGGTTGGGATCAGCGGGGTTCGACGACCAGCTTAACGGCAGTACGAATCTTGCCGTCAATATCCACATCCACAAATTCAGGCACACACACTACTGCGATGCCGTCTTCTGCCAGGTAGCCTGTGGCTAAGATGAGTGCTTTAACAGATTGGTTGACTGCTCCTGCGCCAATAGCTTGAACTTCAGCGTATTTGTGTTCGCGAATAACTCCTGCAATTGCCCCTGCAACGGCAGCGGTGCGAGAGTTTGCTTTCACTTTGATGATATCCATCGACCCTCTCCCTTGAGATTGCTTGCGTATCAAAGAATGAATCTGTTTGTTAAGGGGCTAACAATATTGGCTCTTCTATTTTTGTCTTAAAGTCATTGTACAAGATTTGGCAGGCATAAGCAAGCGGCTTAACTTGCCCGTTAATCGCACGACAGGGAAAACGTATGATCATCTTGTATTTTTCCGTCACCATTTCAATCGTATATTTGGAAAAATAGGCGGTACAATGGAAGCAATTCAGCGTAAGCGCTTTTTTTATCATTAATTCACAAGAAAGATGAACTAAAAATGAAACAGTTGATCATTCCCGGAAAAGAGAAACCATATCTTATGGCACACCGCGGTAACCAGGCAGTATGTCCGGAGAATACCCTGGCTGCTTTCCGTCAGGCATTGCAGGACGGTGCCGACCTGCTCGAAACAGATTTGCACTTGAGCGCAGACAACGTCTTTGTATGTATTCATGATGACACATTGGAGCGCACCACCGATGGGCAAGGTCCGGTCAAAGACAAGACCCTGACTGAATTGAAAGAATACAGTGCTTCGTATGGGCGGCCAGAATTTAATGAAGAGCGTATTCCCACTCTGGCGGAGTTGGCGGCCATTCTACCACCTGATGTGGGCCTGGCTCTGGAATTGAAGATTGATGATTTTCTGCAACCGGAGGTGGCACACAAACTCTCCGGGGAGTTGAAGAGCCTGGGTATCCATGACCGGGTTGTGATCATCTCATTCTCGCTGGAGCGCCTCAAGGCAGTGCAGGCCGTAGATGCAGACATCCCGGCAGGCTGGATCACGATGACTGGTTTGCGGCCAATAATGGGTGTGCAGCTCCTGGGGCCGTTCTGGAAGCTTCTGCTGCGCAATCCCGGTTATGTTCGTCAGGCACGCACGCGCGGCCAGATCGTCTGTCCCCTGGATTCGCATGGTGAAGAGCGCATGTGGTTATACCGCTTGTTAAAATGTGAGGTGATCATGTCTGATGATCCTGCTGCGCTGGCAAGAGCCATGGGAAGATAATCCGCAGTATTGGAATAATGACGGGGCCCTGCCCCAGCTTTGTTATGAAAACTGGTCACTGCTCTGCATGATATTCGACAAGCCCAGTGACCGGTTTGATTTTTTAATGTCTGCGGCAGATGTTTTTTATCCTTTGAGGCGGTATCCAGGCGTTCTTTTTGAAAAAACATTGTTCTGGTACAATCAGGCACGCTATTCCAAAAGAAAGGCATCGCCAGATCAATGTCCATCAAAGAGATTGAAAAACCGGCAGCGATTGCTGTCCACCAGGAAATTGACCAGGAATTCGAGTCGGCGCGCGTTGTTGCGGTTTCTTCCGGTCATCTGACTCACGACACCTTCACTGCGTTTCTTTCCCCGCTGTTTCCCTTACTGATTGAAAAATTGAGCATGACCCGTGCCGCAGCTGGATCATTGATGTTATTTATCCAGGGGCCTTCTTTGATTCAGCCCCTTGTAGGGCGCCTTGCCGATCGGGTTAATTTGCGTTTTGTTGTTATTTTGGCCCCGGCAATAACCGCTACGGCGATGAGCCTGATCGGTATTGCACCGACGTATGCCTGGTTGGCGCTTTTGCTCACCATTGTTGGGATCAGTTCGGCTTTTTTTCATGCCGTTGGGCCGGTGCTTGCTGGTAACCTGTCTGGTAATCGTCTGGGCAAAGGAATGAGTATCTGGATGGTTGGTGGTGAGCTGGGACGGATGATGGGGCCATTGCTGATCGTTTCGGTGGTAACGGCGCTGTCACTTGAACGGTCTGTCTGGATCATGGTGATTGGTTGGCTTGCTTCTCTGGTTCTTTATTTTTTGCTGCGAGATATTAAAATAGAGAAACCTGCCCAGTCAGAAGTCGTTGGGGATTGGCAAACGTCACTGCATGAAATGAGCCCGATAATGGTGCCGCTGGTGATCCTGGTCTTCACTCGGGCGTTTGTGATGACAGCACTGGGGGTATTCTTACCCACTTATTTGACGGAAATTGGCGCCGATCTGTGGCTGGCCGGTGCTGCCCTTACCATTTTTGAGGCTGCAATGGTTTTGGGGACATTGTTAGGGGGCTCGCTCAGTGACCGTTTTGGCCGACGGCAGGTTTTGATGATTTCTATGATCACCGTACCCATTCTGGTGCTGGCGTTTCTACAAAGCGAAGGTTGGCTGCGTCTGGTTTTGCTTTTCGGTATTGGATTGATGGCAGGCCCGTCTACACCAGTTTTGTTGGCCGTTGTGCAGGAAAGCTTTCCTGCACAACGCTCGTTTGCCAATGGCGTCTATATGGCATCCAGTTTTATCATCCGTTCGCTGGCTTCGGTATTGCTGGGAGCATTCGGGGATTGGTTTGGTTTGGACTCAGCCTTTACGATCAGTGCAATAGTTGTTGTTTTTGGTATTCCTTTTGTGCGCAAACTGCCGAAAAAATCGAGGATAGCGTCAAATGGAAGTGCAGGTTAAGATTCGCTCTGTCCAGGCGCTGGATGTGTTTTCGTTAGTGCAAGTCAAGAAGTTGACCTGGCCGGATGAAGAGGTTCGCCAAAGCCAGGTGGAAAAAGTCCTGTGTGATCCGGCACATGCTGCTTTTGTCGCTGACGTGCAGGGCACCCTGGCCGGGTTTGTGGATGGCTTTTTCACGCACTCTGCCCAGGGAGAACTGCGTTGGGAGGTTGACCTTTTGGCTGTACACCCGGACTGGCGCGGCAGACAGTTGGGGCAGCGTCTTGTGGACGCTTGTTTGGCAGCCGGACGGGAGCTTGGAGCAGCATTTGCCCGGACGTTGATCCAGACGGAAAACACGGCCAGTCAGATCACCTTTGAGCGCTGTGGATTTCAGCGCAGGCCAACAGTTCTCCGTCTGTTCGTTGCCCTCAATGATAAAGAATGCTCCCCGCCGGCAGCAGGAAGCGGCCGCTTATTGACCGTGAATACTTTCAATTACTCCGGCTTGTGGCTGGAAGAAGATTACAGCGAGCGCAGTCTGGTTGCTGCCCGCGCCGCTTGCTGTCAGGCTGAACTCGATCTTGTGGGGGCGCTTGTAATTCAGGCGAATTTAGTTGATAATGGAAAAATGAGTGAATTGGGGTTCACTGAGGCAGGCGACTACCAATGGTGGACAAAGCCGTTTTTGGAGTCCCAAGGAATTTCATGGTCTGGGAAGTGGCATTCAGGAGGGAAATGAGGCCATTTACCAAATCAGGAGAGGCAAAGGTACAGTATTTGAGCGATGACCGGGTGGGTGGTACGCTGCTTATTGCCGGTGTATTACCACAAACAAAGAAATCTTCAACTTCATTTTTTTATCTATTAGGAGACAATTATGTCCGAAATTAAGAAAAATGCATGGAAGCCAAAGGCTTCTGCTCGTGAGCGGCGTTCCTGGTATTTTTATGACTTTGGCAACTCTGCGTATGCTGCTGTTGTATTGCTTGCTGTGTATTCAGCCTACTTCAAAGGCGAAGTTGTTGGCGGGGCTGAAGGTACCCGTTTGTGGGGAATCGCCGTTGGCATCGCCATGCTGCTTGTGGCGGTCACTGCGCCTATCCTGGGTACAATAGCTGATTTTGCCGGGACCAAGAAAAAGATATTGCTCTTCTACACCGGCATGGCCTGTTTCTTTACGGCTTTGTTATTTTTTGTGCAAAAAGGCGATGTTGTTATGGGACTGGTTTTCTTTATTATGGCAGAATTTGCCTATCGCAGCGCGCAGGTTTTTTACAATTCGTTACTGCCTGACATAGCCCACCTGGATGAGATGGGACATATTTCCGGTAACGGGTGGGCGATTGGTTCATTGGGCGGGATCGCATGCCTGGCGGTTGTGTTGGCCTTCATCATGTTGTTTGGCGGCAATCTTGTCATCCGCCTGTCGTTTGTTTTCACTGCATTGTTCTTTGCTGCTTCGGCAGCTCCTTTATTTATATTCCTGAAAGAACGGACGGAACCGCAGAAGCTGCCCAAAGGCGAAAATTATCTCAGCCTGGCTTTTAAACGCCTGGGAAACACCTTCCGCACGGTTAAGAATCACAAAGAATTCATTCGTTTCATCATTGCTTTCCTCATTTACAATGACGGCATCATGATGACAATGAATTTTGCAGCCATCATCGGCGCTGTGCTTTTTGGCATGGAGCAGCAGGAATTGATCATTTTCATGATCTCGGTGCAGGTGACCAGTGTGGCTGGAGCCTGGGGGTTCGGTAAGATGGCTAACAAAATGGGCGGGAAACGTTCATTGCTGATCTCGCTTGTTTTAATGATCCTGACTGTGTTAACTTTGCTGGTTGTCCAGAGCGTTCCGATGTTCTATGCGATCGGCGCCGTGGCAGGCTTTGCTTTGACCGGTGTGCAATCGGTCAGCCGCACGCTGGTAGGGCAGCTTGCCCCTGAAGGCAAAAGCGCCGAATTTTATGGCTTTTATTCCATGGCCGGACGTACTTCCTCTTTCATCGGACCAACGGTCTATGGCTGGCTGGCAGCATTTTTGACATTCCGCTTGCAGGATCGTGGTATTGACAACCTCCTGGCGGAACAAATGGGCACACGCTATGCTGTGCTTTCAATTGTGGCTTTCCTCCTGATCGGCGCTCTCTTTTTGGTGTTTGCCGTGCATGATCCCACCCGGCTTCGACGGAAGCAGGAACAGGATGCCGTTGCGGTTGAATGATTGTGTGATCATTTTGTCTTAATGAAAATAAATTCTATTGGTTGTATGAGAGGTGCTCTATGGCAAAAATAGATGTCTCTAAATATCCTTACCCTCGCCGGCGCTTCATTCGGGGGTTGATCAAGCCCATTCTGGCGGTGGCTTTGGGTACACTCTCCGATTTCAAAATCGAGGGTGCTGAGAATCTGCCAAAAAGCGGGCCGCTGTTGGTGGCAGCTAATCATTTCAGTTTTGTTGATCCTCCGACCGTGATTCGCGCTTTGCCCTGGCCGCTGGATTTTATCGGCGGTTTTCAGATGCCGAATGCACCGGCAAGTGTTACCTCATTGCCCAAGTTGTGGGGCTACTACCCGGTATTTCGCGGACGCTCCTCGCGCACTGCGCTGGTCGCTGCCCAGGCGGTGATGGCCCAGAAAGGTGTGCTTGGCATCTTCCCCGAGGGCGGCAGTTGGGCAACTGTGCTACGACCGCCCCGCCCTGGTGTAGCATTCCTTGCAGCCCGCACTCAGGCGCGCATCCTGCCTATTGGGTTGGATGGTTGTACTGAACTCTTTCCCCGTTTACGCAAGGGGAAACGCGGTAAGATCATCGTGCGCATTGGTAAGCCCTTTGGTCCGGTGGAAGTTGGCAGCCACACCCGTGCTGACCGCAGCAAGATCGACGAGCTTGGTCATGACTTGATGCACAGGATTGCTGAATTGCTGCCCCCCGAGCGGCGAGGCTTTTATTCGAAAGATCCTGCTATTCGAGAGGCGGCGAAAGGGACAGAGATCTATCCCTGGGACGATATGGTTGAGGGATAAACAAACGTTACCAACCGGCACAGTCATTTGTGCCGGTTTTTTTGAAGAGATTCGTGGTGAAATCGACCATGGAAATCGTGCTACAATCTGAATAGTGAGTTTTGTTAATGTTGTTTTCGAAGGACACCAGAAATGAGAAGGAGGGGTTATGGCAAAACTAAGTTATGTTGAAGGTATTGGCGAAGTCTATGCTAAAAAGCTAAGAGCAGCCGGTGTGGGTTCTACGGATCGTCTGTTAGCTGTCGGAAGTACCCCCAAGGACCGCAAGGGGTTGGCCGAAGCAGCCGGAGTGAGCGAGAAGCTCATTCTGGAATGGGTCAACCATGTCGATCTGTTCCGTATCAAAGGCGTGGGGCAGGAGTATGCCGATTTGTTGGAAGAAGCCGGTGTGGATACGGTTCCTGAGCTTGCACAGCGCAACGCCGAAAATCTGTATCAAAAATTGGTGGAAGTCAACCAGAAAAAGAAACTGGTACGTGTGCTGCCCAGTGCGGTCAAGGTGCGTTCCTGGGTGAACCAGGCCAAAGATTTGCCGCGCGTCATTAAGTATTAGCGCATCAAAAAAGGTAACTGCAGTGTGAGAATCGCAGTAATTTGTTTTCTTTCAGTATCCCGCAGGGTTAAACCCTGCGGGATTTCTTATGAAACAGACCTTTTTTGGGGGGATAGTTAACAAATCGCGTAAGGAATTATCCTTTGAATGAGTCTGATAAGCAGATGAGTGTCACATTTGGAGGTGGATTATGAAAGTAACCTGGGAAGGTGTTGTCCTGGCGGAAAGCGATCAAGCTGTGGTTGTTGAAGGCAATCAATATTTCCCGCCTGATTCTGTAAACCGTGAATATTTCAAAGACAGTGCATTGCATACGACTTGTCTCTGGAAAGGGGTTGCCAGCTATTACAGTATTGAGGTGGCTGGCAAGACATTAAAGGATGCTGCCTGGTATTATCCCCAACCGAAATCAGCGGCCAGTCACATTAAAGATCATGTTGCCTTTTATCGCAATAAAGTGCAGATCGAGCCGTAGTCCTGCTATTGGACAGTATGAAAAGGTTTTGCTACAATAGAGATGTGTCGGGCACGTGCCGTGTCCGACATTTTTATGCCGAATCATACGCCAAAGGGAGCTGAATTATGGTGGAACAAGAGCGCATTTTTCATATTACTGCGCGAAGGGATTGGGAAGCTGCCTGTCAACAAAGCATTTATCGCGCCGATAGTCTCGCAGACCAGGGGTTCATTCACACCTCTACCCGTGAACAGGTGCTGCGCACCGCTGATCTTTTCTATCATGGTCAGCCTGGTCTGGTGCTGCTGGAGATTGATCCCGGGCAGGTGAATGTCGAGATACGCTATGAAGACCTGGCCGGTGAAGGCATGCTCTTTCCGCATATCTACGGCTCTTTGAATGTGGGTGCGGTGGTCGGCTGGGCAGGTTTTGAACCACAAGCAGACGGCTCTTTTCGCTTCCCGCAGCGTTTTCAGGCAGTGATATAATCGGTTTTGCAATCGTTGCTCATTTTATGTAATGGAAAGGAAGAATAAAGATGAAGTGGAACAATCCACCGGCAATGCAGATTGACCCAACACAGAAATACACCGTATTGATGGAAACCAATAAAGGTATGATCGAATTGGAATTAGATCCCACACACGCACCCAAAACAGTGAACAATTTTGTTTTTCTGGTTCGTGAAGGATTTTATGATGGAGTCACGTTCCATCGTGTCATTCCTGATTTCGTTATTCAGGGCGGTGACCCAACCGGAACCGGCACGGGTGGCCCCGGTTATAAATTTGAGGATGAATGCAAGGGCAATCCTCTCAAGCATGGGACGGGTTGGATGTCGATGGCCAACGCTGGCCCGAACACCAATGGCAGTCAGTTTTTCATTACCCATTCTCCACAGCCGCATTTGGATGGCCGCCACACTGTGTTTGGCAAAGTCGTCAAGGGCATGGATGTCGTCAACGCGATTGAGCAGGGCGACGAGATGGTTAAGGTCATCGTCAGTGGCGACTAGTTCATAAAAATGCAGATTGCGAGGCTGTCCTGTAAGCTAATGGGACAGCCTTTTCTTCTGTAAAAACAGGTATTATAAGAAATAACCACTGAAGTGGTTACTACAATGATTATTTTGATCTCTATCTTTGTAGTAACGACTTTAGTCGTTAAAGTAATTCGGGAGTAAATTGTTATGGATCGTCAGGAACACATAGCAGCCAACCGCAAGACTCGGGATGAAGCCCGCCTGCCGCTCAGCTATGTGCTTTCTGCCCGGCTGGGAGGAGAATGATGACTCTGGAGACTGCCAATATATTAATCCTGATCCCTGCTTATAACGAAGCCCCACGTTTGCAGGCGGTGGTTCAGGCTTCATTGCAGCATTTGCCGGTGCTGGTTGTAGATGATGGTTCTACGGATGACACTGTCGAAGTGGCGCGTTCTGCCGGTGCAGAAGTATTGCAGCAGTTCCCAAACCAGGGCAAAGGTGCCGCACTGCGAGCAGGTTTTCGTTGGGCATTGGAACGGGAGTATGCTGCCGTGATCACCCTGGATGCTGATGGTCAGCATGATCCAGAGGAAATTTCGCTGTTTTTGGACGCTGTTATTGGCCGACAGGGAGATTTGATCATCGGCGGACGAGATTTCAGCCAAATGCCGTTTGCCCGGCGTTGGGCAAACACGCTCGGTACCTGGCTATTTTCCTGGGCTTTGGGTCAGCGTGTGCTGGATAACCAGTCTGGATATCGCCTGATCAGCCGGCGCTTGATGGACTACGCTTTGCAGAGTATTGAAGAGGGTTTTGAGTGTGAAGTGGAAATGATTGTGGATTGCGTGCGTGGTGGATTCAAAATGGATTGGGTGGAGATCCGCACCATCTATGCCGGCGAGAGCAGCCATATTCAGCCGTTCAAGCACACGGTGAAGTTTCTGAAGTTGGTAGTCAGAACCCGGCAGAGCAGGTAAAGAACCCGGTACCCTGAGCTTGCACTTGTCCCTTTGGGATTGAATGGCGCGGCGAGTGGATTAGCTCTCTGGCTCGCGTAGCTTTACCTTGAGGGAACGATGTCGACAGACTCAGGGAACTTTTCTCTTTTGCCAGCATTTTTCTGTATAATCTAATCATGAATATAAAACTGTACCTGATAAGCGATGGGGATGCCTATGAAAACACGGCGGCATCTTTTGTTGAAGCGGCAGGCGGCGAAAAGGCCGTTATTGCGCTCTTGCTGCACGCCCCAAATTTTGAGCGTTATCTTCCTTTCTATACAGACCCTCTGAAAGCCGCGGGTGTGAGCCAAGTGCTGCCGGTTGGCCCGGATGTGTTTGGCCGCCTGGACAAGGCGGCCCTCATGGCTGCCCTGGACGCATCCACCGGCGTGATGGTGGGTGGCGGCGATACTGAAATTTACTGGCGCCTGTATACCCTGGACCTGATGGGCGCCGAAATCCGCTCGCGGGTACAGGCTGGTATGGTGTATGGCGGCCTGTCTGCCGGAGCAGATATTGCGACACAGATTTGCGCTGTCTCGCCGGAAGATACAGAGGACGGCGCGGGCTTGATCAAGCCTGGTTTGAACCTGCTGCCGGAAAGTCTCACGATCACCCATTTCAATCTGCAGAGCAGTGTGCCCTTCATGGTGGAAGCCATGCAGGTTTCCGGTGTCTCGCGCGGCTGGGGCCTGGGAGAAGAAACCACCGCTGTCTTTGTGGATGGGCGCCTGTCCGAAACCATTGGTCAGCCGGTGCATCTGGTGGAATTGCTGGATCGGAAAACTGGCGAATATCGCCAGACAGATTTGACTCAGGAAAGCGCTTGATGTCAGCTACCAACTGGCAGCGCTGGTTGTTCTGGTTGATTCTCGGCGCTTTTTCCGTTTTCTTTGCCGAGGTGCTTGCCACCAGCGATCCTTTTGTGTTCTTTCATTTCTTTGGCTTGTTGGGGGTCTTTCCGCATTACACGCTGCATGTCCTTGTTCTTGCACCGCTGGTGGTGCGCCTCGATCGTCGGGTGCGATTTGGGGCCTTGTTCCTGGCAGGCACCATTTTTGGTTTGTATGAAGCTTATATGACCAAGGTGCTCTGGTCACCTCCCTGGAATCCTGATGCTTTCCGCCTGGGTGGTGTGGCCGTGATCACCAGTGCGATGCTGGTCTTGTTCTGGCATCCTTTCTTTTCGTTTCTCGTGCCGCTCTTTGTCGCCGACCATTTGCTTTTGGATTCTGACCGCTTATCCTCCAGTTTGCCGGCGCTCGCCCGGCGCTTGCTGCGAAAACCCTGGTTTGTGACCGTCGCTGCGGTCGCAGCCGGGATTTTGCACGGTTCTCGCTTGGATGGTCCTGTAACTGCGTTGACCTCTGCTGCCTCCACCAGCGGCATGGTGCTGCTGCTGTTATTCATTTGGGACACTGCCATCGGTACCCAGCAGTTTGAACTGGCAGAGCTCTTGCCGCGGGGCAAAACATGGTGGGTATGTTTGTTCCTGCTTTTGGGGTATTATCTGGCTTTTGGTATCACACTCAATCCGGAGCTTTTACCTGGCTGGGGACCGCAGGTTGTCATCTGGGGGTTGTATTTGCTGTTTGGCGGCTTGATGTGGCTCATTCTGCGCAAAGCTCCACCGGAACCGATCGTCCCTGGTGACGAAGGAGATGTGCTTTGGGATGGCCGCAAAACGGCCAGGCGTTGGCTGTCGTTTGCTTTGACCTTCACAGCTTCTTCCACCATTGCTGCTTTGCTTTTAGCCTGGGCTGGAGAGTTCATTCTGGCTTTGGTGTGGTTCCTGGGCATCCTGTTTGGCATGTTTGCTTTGGGGTACGCCTTCAAGCAGGCTTTTTCACGGCAACGCGCGGTATAGGAGTTGGAGGAAGTTCATGATTCAGGAGTGCTTTATGCGCATTATTGAAGTTGTCCCGTATGACCCGGCATGGGCACAATTGTATGCTGCCGAAGCCCGGCTGCTGCGGCTTGTCTTTGCCCAAAACCTGGCCAGCATCCATCATATTGGCAGCACGGTCATCCCTGGTATTTATGCCAAACCGGTGATTGACATTTTGCCTGTTGTCAAAGACCTCGCAACTGTTGATGCCTTGAACCCGAAGATGGAAGCATTTGGTTACCAGCCAAAAGGGGAATATGGCATTCCCGGGCGGCGTTTTTTCTTCAAGGGAACAGTTGAATATCGTACTCATCATGTGCATGTCTTTCAACAAGGGAATCCCGAGATTGACCGTCATCTTGATTTTTGCGCTTATTTGCAGGCACACTCTGAAGAAGCGCAGGCTTACAGCCAGCTCAAGATTGAACTGAGTCGCCAATTTCCGCATGATATTGACGGCTATATTGCCGGGAAGAACGTCTTGATCCGCGAGCTGGATCAGAAAGCCAGCCAGTGGGCACAGGAACAAGAGTGAAGCACATCGTCAGGCTTGCGCTGTGGGTTGGATGGGTCTTGTGGCTGTGCGCTGGTTGTGCGCCGCAATCTATCCCTGCTGCACAGCCAATGGATTTGCCGCTGCCCCTGGCGGGAGAGGACATCTGGCGTCCGGCGCCGGGCAGCACCTGGCAGTGGCAATTGAGCGGTGACTTCGATCCCGCCATTGAAGCGGACGTGTATGACCTTGATCTCTTCGATACCTCCCAGTCCACAGTGGATGCCCTGCATGCGCAGGGAAAGTATGTTATCTGCTATATGAGTGCTGGTTCGTGGGAAGACTGGCGGCCGGATGCCGGGGATTTCCCAAAAGAGATCATCGGCCGGCGTTACACTGGCTGGCCGGGTGAGCGCTGGCTGGATATTCGCAAGCTCGATTTGCTCGCTCCGTTGATTGAAGCCCGGCTGGACTTGTGTGCGGCCAAGGGATTTGACGGTGTTGAGACTGACAATATGGATGGGTTTCAGGCCGCCACCGGCTTCCCGATAAGCGCCGCCGATCAGCTAATCTATAATGCCTGGCTGGCTAATGCCGCACACCAGCGCGGATTGTCGATCGGTTTAAAGAATGACCCCGAGCAGGCAGTCGATTTATTGCCGTATTTTGATTTTGCTATCACTGAGGATTGTTTTGCGCAGGATTGGTGTCAGGAAATGACGCCATTTGTTGACCAGGGTAAGGCTGTTTTCGCCGCTGAGTATACAGATATGGACGTTGAACTCGCTGAGATTTGTCCTCGGGCGGAGGTGCTGCACTTGAGCTTGATCCTCAAGCAGCGTGAGTTGGGGGCGTGGCGGGATGAGTGTCCATGAGATTGTTATTCTATACGCATCAAGTTAAAGGTAGTAATGATGAATAACAAAGTATCCTTCATAATCTTGTAGTAATTATTTCTTCCAAAAATTACCGGGCGGCTTTGCTAGGAGCCGCCCGGTGGGTATTTTGCTTACTCAATAAAGGTCAATGTTTTTTCAGTGCAAAAACCACCCTGGTCGTCCAGGCCGCATAGTTTGATCTTCGCCGTGACAGTGCTTCCGATTAGCTGGAAGTCAAATTTTCCAGATGTGACATATCCTACGCCACCTGGCGGGATGGGATCCTTGGCGATGGAGATGCAACCATTGGCTGCGCCAAACATATTTCCGCTGTTCGTTGTGGTTATATTGGCAGATATATCCTTTACGGTGATCGAATAGGATTGAATGTCGATCGTACCGGTATTGTGCACGCGGAATTTCAGGCAATATTTGCCAGAGCAATTTCTTTGTATGTCGTAGGTCACATTGGCCTCGGGTTGGAGGATGAATAATGGGGTAATGACCAGCGGCGGAAGGATGAATATATCTAAAACGGCTTTGATCTCCACGTAGAAGGGATTAGTGCCGCTGGCGCCGATCCCAAATACCTGGCCCTCAGAGCTTTTCAGCTTGAAATAGCCTTTGTACGTGCCAGCGGTGCCGGGGGCGGTCAGGTTGATGGAGATATCCACTGTTTCGCCTGGAGCAACAGTGCCGCTGGTCAGTACTACTTCATCCGGGGCGTTCATCCGGTCGCCGTGAGAGAAGATCAGGCGGTAACCAGAGGTCCAGGTGCACGATCCGGAATTTTGCAGCCGCCAGGTTTTGACAAAGGCTTTATTGATTGTGACCTCACTGCCATCCGGATAGTTAATGTCGCTTACAAAGCTGGCTTTGTTGCATGGAATGGTTGTCGCAGTTGCCGGTTGGGTGCTGGTGGGAACGTTGGTAGCCGTAGCGGGCGCAGTGTGCGATGGTTCAATGGTAAATGTGGCTGTGGCCTCTCCAGCAGTTGTCGCTGTGGGCGGTTGAGCGGACATCTGGGCAGCGACGGTTTCGGCGACAGATGTGGCCTGGGTGTCTGCTTCGCTTAGGACAGAGTTTCCAGGCGCATTGCAGGCCAGAATGACCATGGCCAGCATGACAACGATCCATATTACTTTTTTGACTTTATTCATCTGATTTTCTCCCACAGTAGATTGAGCCAAGGGCAACATTGGTTTGCTCGTTTTTATACAACTAATATCTAAATTATAGACATTGTATGCGTTGTACGCAACCGATTATTCGTGTTGATTTAGGGGCTGAACTTTTCTGTTTACCAAGTTGTGTTTGTTATGTTAAGAGGATAGCGATTTCGCCTGATGATTACAATCCAGTTCATTAATAATTGGATAAGAAAAGTTTTTTCACAAAG
>JAIOTF010000091.1 GCA_021107195.1 Anaerolineaceae bacterium
GCTATCACAAACCGCTCTCGCTGCTCATATTGGACCCTGACCACTTCAAAGCGATCAATGACGGATATGGTCATCTCGCCGGCGATCAGGTATTGGTTGAAATGACCCGGCGCTGCAACGCCGAGATTCGCGAAACGGATATCTTTGGCCGCTTTGGAGGGGATGAATTCATCATCATCCTGCCCGAAACCAACCTTGAAGATGCCCGTCTGGCAGCCGAAAGAATACGCAAAGCGATCAACGATCAATGGATATCCACAAACAATGGCAAAATCATGATGTCCATCAGCCTGGGGGTTACCGACCTATCCGAAGATCACAAAGACCAGAATTTGAATGATTTGATCAACCGGGCAGACGTGGCCCTGTATGCCGCCAAACGCGCCGGCCGTAACCGGATCACCGTTTTGTAATCCCCCCATTTTCTGCAACTCAAACGCCCCTTCTTACGTATTAAAGAATAGAGAATAAAAAATCACAGCAGTGCTGTGCTGTTTAGAGCGCATAGGAGGCGTATCATGTTTGGTCTTATCAAAGGGATCATCGAGCTTGTCGTTGGTTTGATCGGCGGCATTATTGGACTGGTTTTTGGCCTGCTGGGCGGCATTTTCGGCTTGGTGATGAGCATTCTGGGAGCAGTTTTAGGATTGGTTATAACGGGACTGTTAATCGGCGGTCTGGTCTTGTTGCTGATCATGATCTTCTAGGATTACCCCGGCTGCAAAAACAAATGTCATCGATTAAAAAGACAACCTCCCGCAATTTCTGTGCGGGAGGTTGTTATACAAATCACAAGGTACCTGTCTAATACAGCTCTCCAAGCAGGGCCTGTACGGCAGCCTCCAGAACCGGATCAGCACTGCCCAAAACACCTTCAGCCGTGACCGGAACGACAATGGAAGGCTCAACACCCACCCCCTCGATCAACAGTTGACCGTCCATTGTTTGCGGCCGCCCGGTGGGGAACTGCATGCTGATCTCAAACGGTAGTTCATATTGCCCGCGGCCAACCTCGCCCGCCGCCCCATTGGTGGGGAAGCTGCCCACGACCACTGCCCTGTCCTGCTGGGTCATGGCGTTTGAGAACCATTCACAGGCGCTGACGCAGTCAGGGCTCACCAAAACGACAATTTTGCCATTGAACAGCAAGGGTGCAGGCTTGATCTTTGAAGGGTATTCATTGGCTTCAAATTGTCCGCTAAGCTGGTTGTAATACAGTGTCTCTGCAACGCTGATTTCTTCATCAAAGAAATAGCCCGCAAAGTCCATTGCCAGGCCGCCGCTGCCGCCGCTGTTGTTGCGCATGTCGAGGATCAACCCCGGCACCTCATTATCGATCAATGCCTGGATGGCGTGTTCCCACAGACGGGCCATCAGATTGTAATCATCCGAGAACGTGTTGATGCGGATATAGCCCAGGCCGGAATCATCGAGCACAGATGCTTCAATGGGCAGCTCCATTTCATCCTGACTGTTATAGCCCAGGGCTTCATAGAGAGACTCATACTCCACATCGGCAATCAGGGTCACCTCGCTCGCCGCTTGACCCGGATTCTTGTAGGACAGTTTGACTTTTTCATCAACCGGCATGCGGGTCAGGAAGAGCAGTTGCCCCTGGCGTTTGCTGTGCTCAGTGGAGTAAGGGCCAATATAAGGCTTGACTGCATCCAGCGCGGCCTGCACCGGCTGGTCATTCCAGGTGAGCATCTCTGCCCCGGGCTGGATGCCGGCACTTGCCGCAGCGAAGCCCGGCAGAACTTTGCTGACGATCACGCTGCCGTCACTCAACTCAGCCAGCACCATGCCAAAACTGCCGCCCTGTTCCTCATAGAAGACCTGGGGATTGAACGACAGGCCAACATGGGAATCAGGGATAGCATAGGTGAAATCGCGCAAAGCGCGGTAAAGGGCGTCCTCATTCTTTGCGGCACTGATCACAGGGGCATGGGCATCATACAAAGCCTGCCAATCGACATTCTTGTCCAGAGTAAAGGGATATTCGACGGACACTTTCTGGAACATGGCGTCAAATGCCTCCCCCGCGCTCATCGCAGAATAATCATTGACCGCCCCTTCGCCTTCGATCAAAGTGAGCTGAATATTAGCCTCTTTGTAAACCCGGAACGGTTCTTCATTCAAGTCAACAATGCTGTACCCGGCTGGCACGTCCTGCACCGGATCATCCTCAGTGAACAGCATCTCGTCATCCCCAAACCCGGCGGGAAAGCTCTGCGCATCATCCGGCGCCCAGATGATCAAATGGCCGCCGTTGATCTCGTTATCCCGGTCGGGGTCGGTGGTGGTGGAGGCGTAGGCCGTTGACCACCCGGTGCCGTCGCGCTCTTCGAGGAAAGGTCCGCCCCACGTATTCGACCAGTAAGCCACTGCGAAGACCATCACGCCCCGGTCTTCAGCGCCATCCTGATCGACATCATTCAGCACCCCCTGGGGCACAGCCGGCAGCGGCAGCGTGTAATTCAACAACCCTTCTTCTACCAGCTCTACTGGCCCGATAGCCTGCCCGTTCAAGGCAAAGGACTGGGTTACGTCACGCGCCAGAAAGCCGCTCTGGTCTTCCAGTAATACGAACGGCTCGGCAATCCCGTCCATGAAAAACGGTGAAGTGAAAGGAATCGTTCCTGTCACCAGCACTGGTTCGTCCGTAACTGAATCACCAACCGTGGAAGGCGCCGCAATCAACGGAGTCGGGCTAGGTGGGGAAAGCTGCACAGTATCTTCGGTATTCAAAATCGAATCCAGTTGACTGCAGGCCACCGTAAAAACCAACAGAATGCTCAAGATGAGGATAGAATTTCTTCGTTTCATTGTTAAACCTCTCCTTTTAGAACGCATGAAAGCAAGCCGTAATATTTTTACCAGTATACTTTGTTTTCGTGAAAATCTTCTTAAGGAATGAGGTAAGCTTCGGCGTATCAAGGGCCACCCACCGCTTACAATATTGTCAGGTCAACCCCATAACCTTGTAATTCCCGTCCGCTTCTGCAATAATCAGGGAAGAACCGTCTTTCTTATTATGCAAGGAAAAGCGCATGCCATCCAAAAGAATGATCAACCAACGAGGTATTCATCTCGTCATCCTCCTGAGCATCCTCCTCTTGAGCTGCACTCTGCCAACCGGCTTGTTCACTCGCAATGCCCGGCAGGAAGCCGTACCCGAATCAATATCTCCCAACGAAGCCCGGCTTACAGCAATTGCCGGTGAGGTGTTAGCCCGCCAGCCGGAACAAACAGCCTTTAACCCTGTTGCAGAAGCCGTCATCCTGCCAGTCAAGAGCCAGGTGAAAACACTGGGGAACAGCCAGGCCCGTCTTGACCTGTCTTCCGGCACTATCATCCGCCTGGGCCCCAATACCCTCTTCACCCTGGAAGTGCAGCAATCCGGAGATGAGGGCCTCTTCACCCGCATCTGGATGGACTTCGGCAAAGTGTGGATCATCCTCAACGGCGGCTCGCTGGAGATTGAAACTCCCTCCGGTTTGGCGGCCGTGCGCGGTTCTTATATGAGCGTCGAGTATTATCCCGAAAGCGAAGACCTGACCGTGACCTGCATGGAAGGCTGCTGCATCCTGCAAAACGACATGGGCATGATGGAAATGGTCTCCGGCGAAGCAGCCGAGATCAGCGAGCAGGGCATCGCGCCCGCCGGCCGCCGTATGTCCGACAATGAGGCCCGCCAATGGCTGGTAATGAACCCCGAAGCAACGATGATCGTCGCACAGTTGACATCCACCGTTGCCGCGCTGCCCAGCTTCACCCCCGAACCCAGCAAAACCAGCCCGGCCACAGCCACCTTCACACCCGCCGCGACCCTGACGAACACCATCCAGCCCAGCCCAACCCAAACCGGCACGGCACGCGCCACAGCCCTGCCGGCCCCGGCGGTGACCCTCCTGCGCAGTACAGCATGCCGCGTGGGCCCGGGCAGCAAATATCCCCTGATCGGCAATATTGCCGCAGGCTGGACCGTACCCGTGGTCGGCCGCGGAACCGAAGGCTCTTGGATCGTGCGCTACCCCTATCAAACCAGCATCGCCTGCTGGATCGCCGCCAATTCAGCCAATCCCAACCAGGCTGCCTGGTTTGTGCCGGTCTATGCCCCGCCGCCCCTGCCCACCAATGAGGTAGAGCCATCCTCCACACCGGACACAACCAAGACCAGCGCTCCTGTCATCCCGACCAAAACTCCCACGGAAACCAACACGCCCGCCCCAAACACGCCGCCCGCCATCAGCAATCCCAGCGGCCCAACCGGCACACTCACCGTTTGCAATAACCCATACAGTGTAAACGCTGCCGATCCGGACGGAATCGCCTCGGTCAAGGTCCAGTATTCGATCAATGACGCCAATTTCAGTTCCCCGCGTTATGCCGGCCCGCTGCCGTTGACAACCGGCTCCACCTATTCTGGAACCCTTACGTTATCCGGCACAACCGCCTCAGACAAGGTCTACTGGCGCTTCATTGCCAAGGATACCCGCGGCATGTTCTCCTATTCCTATACCTTCATGTACGACGACACCGTCGGCTGTCCATGATCTGAGTTATGTCA
>JAIOTF010000379.1 GCA_021107195.1 Anaerolineaceae bacterium
GCGGCAGTTGACGTTACGGTTCGCCGTAGCTTGCAACTTGTCTTCGGTGGGTGTGGGTGTTACCGTTGGCGTGCCGGTCAGCTTGTCCGGCGTCTCCGTCACAGTTGTGGGCGTTGGTGTATCGGGCGTGACCTTCGCCGGTTCAGCCACAGCCACGTCCTCAACGATGACAGTTACCACATCCGACAGAATCTGACCCTTGTCATTTTTCAGGATCACTTGCAAAGCATACGTGCCGGGGGCAGGCGGCGTCCAGGGTTGGTAGACTGTGCCGCTGGTGAAGGCCGGGTTGGAAAAAAGGTCTTCCCTTTCGGATTGGTCATTGACCAGCAGGGTCACACCCGTCACGATACCCGGCGAAGCAACCCGAGACTCAACCTCAAGCTGCACCCCCAAACCGACATGCGCACCATCAGCCGGGGCAACGATCTCGGCAGAAAACCCCGAGCCTGTGTCCTGCGCCGGGAAGGTGCAAGCACTTACACTTAATGCCAAAAGCAGTAAACAAATCAGATAAGTCAATCCGGATTTTGATTTCATCGTGTGTCCTGTCATGAACGAACTGAATCCAACAACTGAAACCGGGTTCTTACAAACGTTTTCAGATCCTCTTTACTACTCTACATCCAATCGCCAATAAACGGTGCATTTACCGGGATCTTCAGCAAAAAATTCACCACCGCCCTTCCAACTATCCAGGTCCGACATATCAGGGCTGTGTACAAATTTGATTCGGCAAGCATCATCGTCACTGCCAATATCATCATGCTCTCGAACCATGATCTCAACCAACAGGTAACCATCCCAATCCAAACTTGGCGAGAGAATGACCGGGTTTATATAGGGGCCAGCGATGTCATACATCCCGGTGCGTAACACCCAGCGCATCCCATCCACCTGGGGTCTTCTCGTTCTTGCCTCATTGGCCAGAAAATAGATGTAAAATTCGCCTTCAGTGGAGTCCTGATGCCATTCACCATCGCTGGTATTATCAATCTTGATGCTGTGAATATGAACCTGTTTGAGGGTAATAGGTGGCTTAAGATACGAATTGTTATCCTCATTGATCTCATCGATCACATCATCAGGATCCAGCACCACCTGAAGGGCGCGGCTATACTGGTTAAGATCATTCACGATTGGAGCGGACACCCTTTTCGTCGTCTTTCCAGGAATGTTCACCTCAAAGGTCTTAGAATAATAAATGCCATCTTCTCTCCAAACGATTATTTCAAAACCATCTACCGGCGCACAGCCCATATTCTCCACATCAAAGACCAGCACCCCTGCCCCCACCCCCCACCCAACAGTTACATCAGCAATCTTCAAATCCGGTAAGGGTTGGGGCCAGGTCATGGATTTTTCAATCCGTTCGGTGTGAAAATTCTCGCCGTCGGCGCTCAGGAAGAACAGGCTAAGATGATCCGTCGAGCCTGGCATATCAGGATCAACCAGTTCCATCTGTATACGCGCCACGCCGCTGCCCCGCTCGATCGTAGTATGCCCCGACGCCACCAGGTTGGTTCCATCTTCTGCCATGATCCAAAGATCAGCCTCATCACCATGATCCGAGGCATAGGTATACAGCACATCCAGCACGACCAGGTGCATCGTGCAGCGATATTCAGCCACAACAGGTTCGCCAATATTATCCAGGTCTGCATCCAAATCAACAACAATGGTATGATCCAGAAACAACTGCGGGTCCAGCATGAAGGCAACATCTCCGTCACCCTGGGCGAAAGCCGGCGGCTCATCCCCCATCAGAACATGCACCTGGCGGGAATGCATCTCGGAAACCTGGCCGGAGGTATCTACCGCCTGCACAGACAACAGCCACCCGCCCCGAGTCAACTGGATCCGATCGCTGTGGGTGCAGTTTTGCTGCCCTCCGCAAATATACTGCATGCGGTCGGGTTGTAGCGGATCAACCAAGCTGGAGGCATACACCACCCCCCTGGCAAGCCCGATATCATCGATGGCCGATACCCGATAATTAACCCGAATATGATTGCCATCACGCACTGTATCGGTCTGGAAAGAAGTAATCTCCGGCGGTGCATCTCCAGGCTGACCCGGGACGCCAACAGGAAATTGGTCGTTTTCATCAAGATGATCCACAAGATGCCCCACCCCTGCCGGGCCTTGCCCGACAGCAGCCCCCTCATTTGCCGGGACCTCTGCCCCGGAAGATGGCCCGCTGCTGCTTGCATCCTGTCCCTGCGCATCCCCTGCCTGAGCGTCTCCTGCCTGAGCATCTCCTGCCTGGGCATCCTGCGGCGCTTCTGCCAGTTCCCGCGGGTGGACAACGATCAACACCGATTCCGGTTCGCTGGCAATACCCGTCTTGTTATAGGAGATCACACTCAGCTTATGAATGCCCGGCTGGCCGCTGAACCAGGTAAAGGCCGCATCCATCGTCTGAGGCTGCGCGGAGCCGGAAGAGCGCTGATCAACGGGAATATCATTCACCAGAAAATTGATATACTGCACGCCATTACGCGCCGCTCCCCTTGCTGTCAGCACAATCCCCTGTCCTGCCTGGATACCCACAGCCTCGGTGGGCTGCAAGATTTCCACCGTTGGAACAGGTTTACCAAGTGGCGTGAACAGGTAAATGCCCACTACGCCCAAAATAAACAAAAAACCGGCCGCAATCACCCCACAGGCCAGAATCCATTGCTTCCCCTGTCGATTTTCATTTGTCATAATCAAGACCCCTTGCTTTCTGTCCAGGAACCCTATACACCATTATATAGGAAACGGGAAATAGTTTCAAGAATTTTGCTTTCTCTTTTCAAGCCTGGAATTATGCTCCCTTTGAATCACTTCGACAGGCTCACGCTGTGCAAATTCAGTGTGCGGATGCAAAGGATTCAACCTGCACCTCTCAATTCACTCCACCGCACAGATAATACTTTGTGATATCCTGATCTGGAACAACTCCTGTTCTCCACAGGTCAGGTCACGCACAAAGCGGTTTGCCGCAATCCACGCCCGCAGTTCATCCGCTGTTGGATTGCCCAATTGCCATTGGAGAAGCGTGCCATCCATCCCTCTGGACAACATCAGCTCTCCATCCGGGCTGGCCGCAAGCTGTGTGCGAATATCATTATGTAGTCCGAAGGTTTGCAGCAGGCCGCCGGTCTCCAGCTCAAACTGGCAAATCATCCCATTCAACCCCGCGGTGAAGAGATTCTCCCCATCCAGGTGAAAAACAGCGGTCAACGTGCCCGCCCACGGCCTGCCCGCACCGCAGTCCAGGATTTTCGGCGGCCTATCCTCTCCTTACGATTCGCGCGCTGTGACCGTGCTCAAAAATCCGTACACCGGGATGGCATCGGGGCACAAAACGATGCACTCCTCGAATTTTCTTCAATATCCATTCAGTCTGACAGGCTTAATCACTCTTGCGCGTAAAACGAAAATCACAGACAGGCGCGCCCAGCGCCAGGGTGCTCTTCCGTTCAAACGTAAATCCCGCTTCCTTGCAAAAATGCGGGAAAAACACTTCATCTCCATAGCAGGTGGAATAATAGCAATAGTATGGGTCGCCCATCAACCGTGCTGCTTCCGCCCAGGCGCACCAGGTGACGTTCAGTTGAAAATCGTCCGCTTCGTCGATCACGACCTCCGCCTCCTCAAGCCCTTTTGCTGCCATGGCATCCATCAAAGCCGTATAGTATTGCCTGAACGGCGGCAGGAAATCCCCGTTGCCGCATGCGATGAAAACTTCCGCCGGGGCAAACATCTCCTCGAATACAAGCACCGAGATTTTTTGAGACAGCCTGTTACGCAGTGCGGCGGCTTTTTCCATGCCCAGCATCCCGGCCATCACCTTGGCCATGGCAATCTTGCGGATGATCTGCTGCAAATGCTCGTCTGAGATAC
>JAIOTF010000279.1 GCA_021107195.1 Anaerolineaceae bacterium
CGATGTTTTCCGGCAGGGCAATGCGGAAGGTGTCCTGCTCGCCTTCGGGCAGCTCTTCCAGAGTATTGCCTGGGGTCAGGGGCACAGGGGTTGCCTGGGTGGCTGTGTCGTCAATGGTTATAGGCTGGATGGCAGAAATGACCGGGGAAACCAGCTCATTGACCGGGGATTGTGGTCCGCAGCCTGCCAAAAGAGCGGCCAGGACCACCATTGGGATCAGCCGCAAGAAAATTCGTTTATTCATGAATGTGGTCTCCTTGTTGGATTGCAAAACATCCATTTTGAAGCTGTAATTCAAAAGAGATTATAGCATGAAGGCCAGGTGAAATTTTCCACATGCAGGCGGAATCAGTATCCCGCGGTATTGATTTTACTGATCAGCAGAAGGTTTGGTAACAAACTCTTTTTGGATAAAAAACCTGTTATCCCGAAAGAGTTGTGCTAAATCAGTATCGATCAGGGTTGGATAAAGTCTGCGCAGATCGTTTGGTTGCGGCCTTCTCTTTTCGCCATGTAAAGTGCTGTATCCGCTGCTTCACTGATCTGTCCGGGAGTGGGGAAGCCGGCATACGAGGCAATCCCGCAACTCCAGGTGACAGAGAATTCCTCATCTTCGGCTTGATGGCGGAGATTAGCAAATCCCTCCCGTAATTCTTCCATCACTTTTAAGGCATTATTGATGGATGTGCCGGGCAGGATGATGGCAAATTCTTCGCCGCCATAGCGGCCGATGATGTCGGTGCGTCGCAAGCGCTGTGTCAACAGCCGCGAGAGGCTTTTTAAAACACGGTCTCCAGCTGCATGCCCATAGGTGTCGTTAACTTGTTTAAAATGATCGATATCGATCATGGCATACGTCATTTCAAGATCATTCCGGTTGGCACGCAGCATTTCCCGTTCCAGGCGTTCCTTGATTGTGGTGTGATTGAGTAAATCGGTCAAACTGTCTCGCATCATCATCGAACGTAGTTCGCGGTAGCGGGAGGCCCGCGAGGTGATAGCTGTGATCAAGTGCTCGGGTTTAATACTCTTATCAAGAAAATCATCGCCGCCCAGTTTCATTGCCTCCAATTGTTTTGTTTTATCTGTTTCTGCTGAAAGAAAAACAATCGGAATGCTCAGATATGTTTCTACCTGGCGAATGACTTTGGCCAGTTCCATGCCAGAGGCTACTGGCATATACATATCCAACAGGATCAAATCGGGATTGAAGTCTTCCAGGGTTTCGATGATCTGCATCGGGTTGGTTAAAATGCGGGTTTGCATGCCGGCATATTGTAGTTTTCGGGCATAAAAAGTTGCCTGAAAACGAGAGTCTTCAATCAGAAGTACCCGATAAGGGGATGAATTGTTCTTGCCGCCGGTGTTTTGGTCCAGCGTGTCGATCACTGTACCGATATCGACCGGTTTGGTGAAATAGGCAATGCCGCCAGCTTTGACAGCTTGCAAACGGGTTTCTATTTTGCTTTCAGTCGACAAGAAAATCACCGGGATTTGTGGGTGGGTATTGAGAATTTCTTTAGCAGTTTCAAGACCAGCGGTCGGATGATCGGGGAAGGCGATGTCCAACAAGATCGTTTTTGGTTCATTTTCCGCCACAGTTTTCTTGAGCGTTTGCAGATCTGTGAATGTTTTTACCTGATAACCAAAATAGCTGATTTGATCCGCCAGTTTCTCCGCTTTGTTGGATTCGTCTTCAGCGATGTAGATCAGCTGATGGCTGCGCTGCCCGTTTTCTACGGAAGAACCATTGTCTTGTTCTGTATTGTCAGGTGCATCACTGATTGGTTTTTCTGTTCGGATGACCTGCCATAGCATTTCAAATTCAGTTTCAAGTTCTTGAACTTGTGCCTGTGCTTGTTGAAAGATGGATGTTTCTTCAAGCGTCTCCTTAAGGTCGCGTGCTGCCATTTCAGTTTTCGTGTACCCCATCACATTGCTGGTGTTGATCAATTGGTGCAGCAAGTATTGCATGCGGCTGATGGTATGCGCATTCCAATCCCCTTTAACAGCTTCGCCCCAGGTGTTATCCAGCTCGCATAATAACCCTTTATTCTCTTCTAAAAAATCCTGTTGATCTTGCGGGGTATCTTGAAATTCATTTGAAATGAGATTACGCATACAAATTCCTTATAAGAATAATGGTCAGAAAAGAGGCGTTTTGACAGATGCAGGCAGCATAATACTGATACCTATGTCCATTATAGATGCTAATAGAAGATAAAGAGCTAAAAATCATGTGAAATCCATTACTCTGGTGTTTTCAACCGTAGAAATCCTGGAAGGTGAATAATAACCAGGTCGTGACCCATTGCAGCAGAAACAAGAAGGATAGATTGGTGAACCTGGACTGGGTGAGGCGCCTGGCTTCTTTTGCCGCCAAAATTGCCAGCAGCGGTATCATGAACAGCCACAGGCGCTGTACTTCGCCGTTGGTTTGACCGAATAGATTTAACGCACCATAAGTGAGAAAGAAAGCTGC
Source organism: Anaerolineaceae bacterium (assembly GCA_021107195.1). GTDB lineage: Bacteria > Chloroflexota > Anaerolineae > Anaerolineales > Anaerolineaceae > SMBSF63. The sequence continues at coordinate 2,483 of JAIOTF010000279.1, forward strand.
GGCCAGTTCGTCGAGCGGTTGTGACTGGCGCCGGATGCAGGCCGCCAGGGAGCGGAGCATCTGGAACAATGCCAGCAGAATGAAGGGGAAGCTGCTCCAGGTGACCAGTTCGGCATGGTTCAGCAGCAGGGCGTGCAGCCATTGTTCCAGGCCGGGTTCAAATTCCTTGGCTCTGCGGTGCTGGGCCATGGCATTGGAGTAGCGCAGCAAGAGGTCATAATTCAGCAGCCAGCGGAAGAGCAGGAACATGACCAGCAGTCCGGCAGTGAAGGCCAGGATCAGCCTGGCGGTGTCTCTGAGGGTATGATCCTCACGATGCAGCAGTGCTTGAAGTCCGAACCACAGCGGGATCAATGCCACCAGCGGCAGCAAAGAGAAGCCAAAATAGAGGGCGGTGTAGGTCGCCAGTCCGGCCAGCAGGGAGAGCTGCCATGAGCAGCGCTGCTGGGCGCGCCGCGCCAGCCATAGCACGCTGGTGAAGATCAAGGGGTACAGCACCTGATCGAGAAAGAGGGGGATGAGCAGCACGCTGGGCACGGCCACATATAACGCTGCAGAGAGCAGTCCTTCCTGCTCGGTGTGTCCCAGGTCTCGCGCCAGTCGGTAGAGGGGCAGCAAGACCAGAAAAGCGAGGAAGGGGAAGATGTATGCGCTGAATGTGGTCAGTGAGAGGAAGCGGCCTGCGCTGTTCGCGGCGGGCAGGAAGAGGCTGGCGGCTTTCTCGGTGAGGATATAAACAGCCAGCACGCCCGGTGGTTTGGTGCCCAGATACCAGTCATCGCCGTAGGCTTCTTCGTAGTGGGTCAGGGCATGCCACAAGCCGGGATCTTCAGCTGCTGCTTCAGCATAATTATTGAAGACCGAGTCGGCATATTTCAGACGCAGGGACTCGAAACCACCACCCGCCAGAAAACCAAAACCGATCTGTAACCCGGCGCCCAGCAGCATCAGCACGACCAGCTTTTGCCGGATGCGCCCCGGTTGGTGGAAGGCCAGCCAGATCACACCCAGGGCAACTATTAGCATGAGAGGGAAGAGCCATAGCGGCTGGGGTATTTCTTTTTGCCAGAAATACCACTTCCAGCCGCGGATCACAAGGAAGACTTTGAGGCGCAGGATCAGCACGGCCCAATGGAAGAGTGCTGCGCCGGCCAGCAGGAGCGTGGTGGCTGCCCGGCGAAAAGCACCCTCCTGACGCAGTTGGCGAAAGATGGGAGCATAGGTGACCAGCCACAAGACCAGGGTTTGCAGCATGAGCGCCGTCAGCCACAGGGTGAGGGGCAGCATGCGCGAATAGATTGCGTATAGCTTAAATGTGAGCGCCAGCCATTGCGGGCGGCTGGCGAGGAAGATTTCGACCGGGAGCGGCAGCGGAGCTGCAAAAAAGAGATGGTAGGCAGCCGAGAGCAGCGTTCCCAGGGTCAGCACAATGGCCAGCGGCAGCAGGCCGTTCTTGTTCAGCAGCCAGGATTCTGCATGTTGTGTTCCCCTACGCTGTGCTTCGGGGACGCTTCGCAGCCAGCGGGCCAAGGTGGGGCGGCCGGTCAGGGTTTGCCAGGCGGCCCAGGTCATTGCAGCGGTTAGCAGGAAAGCCGCCCCGGCCAGGGCCAGCCGCTCGGCAGAATAGCCGAACAGGAGGGCATTTTCCGACGAGGGGTCTTTGAGCAGGAAGATCAGCGCCAGCAGCCCTTCAAGCGCGGCGAGGGGAAAGAAGATGCGGCTGAGTTTTTTGGAGAGGGACTGCATGGGCTGTCCTTGGTGTGTCATTTATGGAATTGTACATTAAAACCGGAGGGGCGGGGGATTTATAGTTTGCGTGGTGGCGAGCGTCGCCAGCGGTGTGCCTCGCCAGTGAGATTTTGTTAAATCCCACGCAAAGCCGAAAAGAAAAACAAAATGTTTTTTCAAAGATTGAAACTTCCCTTTGATTAGCTGGTTTTGCGGGGTAATTAATCACTTTGTAGGGGCGCATGCCATGCGCCCTTACACTTTTTCTATTTTATGGGCTGCGTGATAGGGCCTACGCATGAAATTTTGAGGTTAATCAACGCTCAAAAATGACAAAAGTAAGCCCCCTTTCGCTCAAAGCACACCTCAACCGGCCACTTTGATGTTTTCCAGCAAGATTTTGCCTATTGCC
>JAIOTF010000145.1 GCA_021107195.1 Anaerolineaceae bacterium
AGCGTCCCGCACTGTCGTGGAGATTGCTCACCTGTACTTGTCACCGCAGGTGCACACTTGCCCCGCAGGCAGTGCCGGGGAGTGTCGGCGATAAAGCTGCCTCGCAAAGACACGCCTGAGTAGTTACGAATGAGCAAGGAATCGGGCTCAGGAAATCAGTTTTATGGGGGAAAACGCTGTGCAGCGTGTGGTTAATAAATTAATTTTCGGAAGAAAAAATCCCGGTTTATTCTATCTCGCCTGCCATGAAGGCGATGCTGATCGTGCCGGGGCCGACATGAGTGCCGATCACGGGACTGACGTGGGTGAGAATGCTCTCAACCGGCTGGAAGGCTTTATCAAGACGGGCTTTGTATTTTTCGGCAAGTTCAGGAACACCGGCATGAAAAACCGAGATGCGCAGCGGGGTGCGCCCATCAATCTTCTTTTCTGCCATTTGCTGCATGCGGTCGAGGGCTTTGCGTTGGGATCTTACACTGCCCACGGCTTCGATCTTGCCGTCGCGAATCTCCAGCAGCGGTTTGAGATTTAAGGCGGTACCCATCAGGCGTTTGGCACTGTTGATGCGCCCGCCGCGGTGCAGGAATTCCAGTGTATCGACGGTGAAATAAACGCCGATCAGGTCATAGGCTTTTTCGGCGATGGCCTGGCATTCGGCCAGACTGGCGCCAGCTTCGGCAGCGCGCGCCACAGCTAGTACCTGAAAACCGAGTGCCATTGAAACCAGTTTGGTGTCTATAACAGCAATCCTGTCAGATTCTAAATTGTTCTTTGCCTGGATTGCAGATTGGAACGTAGCGGACAGACCGCTGGAGATGGGCAGTACAATGATCTCGCGGCCTTCGGCAAGTAGTTTTTCGAACAGAGTCTGAAATTCATGTACGGTAACCTGGCTGGTGGTGGGCAGGGTTTTCGACACAGCCAGCTTTTTGTAAAATTCGTCGGCTTGAATGTCTACACCGTCGCGGTAGACTTTATTTCCCCACACCACGGAAAGGGGCAATATATACAAACCGTATTGATCAACCAATTCCTGTGGCAGGTAAGGTGTGCTGTCAGTAACGATGGTAACTTTTGAATTCATAACTTTACTCCAAAAATGAGAGGTAAGGACTTCTTGACAAATCTACGCAGGTTTGCCGCACCGCAATCAAACAAAGAAGTTATCCGTTCAGCAATTCTCAATAAGATGAAAATATCGCTGTTGTAGTAACGACTTCAGTCGTTAAGCGTTTGAAAGTAACGATTAAAATCGTTACTACAAAGCCAAGCTGAGAATAGTTGTTGGCCGTTGAAAGTGATTAAAACAGGACAACGGATGTATTATACCTGATGGTATGCGGGGAATGATGCCTTACCAGAAACGGGGCCAGTATCCATTGCGGGGACAAGCATCCATGTGGGTTTCATCCAGCCACAGAGTGAAAGAAGGATCTTTGCTGGGAGTGGGTTGAATGGGGCAGGGCTGCTTCCCCAGTTCATCCAGCAGGCGCGTCACCGAAAGGGTTTCGTATTCGGTCAGCCAGGGTTTGAGAATAACCACGGTGTCCGGTTGCTTGGCGAGCTCGACAGCCCAGGATTCCAATTCCAGTACAGGTTGTTCCTCGTCGGGGTCTATGGATAAAGGTTTGGGCAGGATCACTCGCTCTTCAATGGGATAGAAAGGTTCATCCTGGATGGCGACGCGTAACAATTGTGCCTGTGCAGGCGGGATGTGATAGGCATCGCGGAAGGAATTGAAGCCGTAGCTATTCCAGTTTTCATCGGTGATAAACAGGAATTTGCCGGTGTTGGTGAGTTGATCAGGTTCGCTTTGGTGCTGCAGGAAGCGCAGATAGAGAGCTTCCATGCTGTGATAGCGGTCGGAGCGCGCTGGTGAGATGACGTAGGTATGAACCATGTTCATCCCGGCCAGCAAGATCACGCTCACCAGTGCAGCCCGCTGGAGGAAGATGGTTGAGCGTTTCTTTTTGAACAACCCGAGCAGCCATTCTGCGCCCAGGGTGGTGAAGATGAACCACCAGGGCAAGATGAGGAACATGTGGGTCACAGAGGGTAGGCTGCGCTCACGGGATGCACCCAGACTGAAAAACAGGAAGAGCATGGCCGCCAGCAGGAAGCGCATGAATTTCTCGCGGCGGGCACGCCATATGGCCCAACTCAGCCCGAGAGTGGCCAGGATGCCGCTCAGGGGGTCGAGGTAAGAGGATACGACGTAATGCGATTCTTCCGGTGCATACAGGAAGGAAAACAGTGAGTAAAGCATGTTGGAGATGAGGTGAAAACGCTGTGAGATGGCCGGTTTATCCATAGCTGATTCGCTTAGCTTTTGCTGCCAGTAATCCGGCTCAAAGATCAGGGGCAGGAAGAGCAGCGAGAAACCGGCCGTGATCAGTACCCACTGCTGGAAGGCACGCCGCGAGCGGTAAGGCGGATTATAGAATAACAGCAGGAGCAAGGGCAGGGGCAGCACAGCCAGCACGGCGGGGTAGATGTACATACACAGGCCCATGCTCATCCCCAGCAGCGTGTAGTACAGGTCTTTGTTGGTGGTGATGGCTTTACCTGCCAACCACAGGATAACGGCCATGCCCAGCAGAGCCTGGACGTTGTTGTAGCCGATGCGGGAGAAACTGACCAGGTAGTGCGAGGTGGCGAATAATGCGGCATAGAGCAGGGCTGCCCGGCGGCTCATGAAGTCCTTGATGAAACTATAGAAGAAGGGGATAGCCAGGATGGCAAGATAGATGTTGGCAAAACGCCAGCCAAAATTATC
>JAIOTF010000387.1 GCA_021107195.1 Anaerolineaceae bacterium
CAAAGGCCGGGTGTTCTATGGCTGCTCAAATTACCCGGAATGTGATTTCACCTCCTGGAAACAGCCCATTCTGACGCCGTGTCCGAATTGCGAGGGAACACTGGTGATTCAAAACAAACGTGAAGCGTTGTGTCTGGACTGTGGAGAGAACTTCCTGCTGGAAAAAGTTAGACAAACCCGGAAAGACCCGGCATAGTCCTTGCAACATCCACAACAGACAATGTTGTGGATGTTTTTTCAAGAGGACATTATTTCTCATTTGGTTGCATTCTTGTGAAATTTGTTCTAAAATAGAATCGGTTGGGTAATCATCGTACAACCTGAATGAGACGAGGAGCATTGGGTATGGATAAAATAAAGCAATACCTCACAAAAGAAAATTTAATTCCTGCCGGGATTGGTTTCCTGCTTGGATTGATCATCGGATGGTTTGCAATCGGATGGGGCGTTTGGCCGGTAGAGTGGCTTGATGCAGACGCGCAGCATTTGCGACCCGATTTGCAAACCGAATGGCTGAAGATGACCATTCAGTCTTTTGATCAAACCGGAAATACCGATCTCGCGGTTAGCCGCTGGCAATCATTGGGAGACGTTGCGCCGGGGGTTTTGGACCAACTGCGTACCGATCCGGATTTAGCGATTGAGACAGTAAATACCTTTGGAGATTTGGTGAATGCATCGAGCGCAGTCCTGCCTGCCGGGGAAGCACCAGCAGAGGAAGCGAAAGCAGAAGGCCCAAACTGGATGCTGCTCCTGGGTGTGCTATGCGGGCTTGGATTGATCGTTGGCGGTGCATTGGCCTATATTTTCCTGATCCGGAATCGTCGCAAATCATCGGACAAGGAATCAACTATGTCTGAGGCGCAGCGCCTGAACCGCGAAGCAGATCAAACGGATTATGCAGGCGATGGCGTTGATGTTCCGATCGCCCAATTCATGACCACGTATAAGCTGGGAAATAATTTCTATGACGATTCTTTCAGCATTGATTCGCCTGCCGGTGAATTTCTTGGTGAATGTGGCGTAGGAATTTCTGAAACGATTGGCGTAGGCGACCCGAAGAAGGTTACCGCTCTTGAAGTCTGGTTGTTTGACAAGAATGATATTCAGACGGTGACAAAAGTTGTGATGAGTGATCATGGGTTTGAAGATACAGACCTGCGGCAAAAGCTGTCTGCAAAAGGTGACCCGGTGAAAGCCAATATTGGCGATCAAGTGGATCTGGAAACCGCAACCCTTATGCTGGCTGCCCGTATTGTTGATATGGAATATGCACAGGGAGCGCTGCCTGAGAAGAGTTACTTTGATCGGGTCACGATCGAGCTTGCTGTCTGGCCAAAAGAATAATTCATCGTCCCGATACCATGTTAAAAAGCCTCTCATCTGAGTGAGGGGCTTTTTTTATTGGGTCATTGACATTGCTAGAAAAAGGATCAGCAGATTGGTTTAATTCCTTGTTTTTTCTTTGATCAACCGGGCATAGGCTGCACCAAATGCCCGCGCTTTTCCCATCTCATCAGCAGAAGCGCCGCCGCAAAACTCCAGAGTATCAAAAATTTCCCAACGCAGCGAGGCAGTGATTGCATCAAGACGACGAATGCCGCCACCATTCCAGCCGTAGCTTCCAAAGCGGGCAACGGTGCGTTCAGCTGAAAAACGCTTGTGAACAAGTTCATCCAGTACATGTGCCATGGGAGGATAAAGTATACCTTCGTATGTCGGGGCACCAATCATGATGCCTTCCTGGGCCATCACTTCTGAGAGGATGTAGCTGGTGTGTGTTTTGAGAACATCGAATATTTTCAGGGAAACGCCCTCATCTGCAACGCCTTGCGCCACAGACTCTGCGAAATTCATCGTGTTCCCATACATTGAACCGACCAGCATGGTGATACCAGTCTGGCGTACGGATTTACTAAGGCAATATTCAGACCATTGTTTGTAAAGATGAATAATCTCTTCAGGATTTTTGCGCCATACTAAGCCATGCGAAGGAGCAATGATTTTTACGGGCACTTGATCCAGCTTCTTGATTGCGTTAATCACAGCCTTTTTGAAAAGGCTGACGATATTGGAATAATAGCGCTGCGCTTCCTGGATGTAAAAGGATTTATTCAGAACCTCGTCATCAAAGATGCCGCCTTGCAATGCTCCGTAGGAACCAAAGGCATCACAAGTAAAGAGGATTTGTTCGCTGGTCTCATAGGTCATCATGGTTTCCGGCCAGTGAACGTTGGGAGTGGAAACGAATTTCAGGGTGTGTTTGCCCAACGGGAGTTCATCGCCATCGCCGACAACCTGAAAACGGTTTTCGATGCCATAAAAACATTTGAGCATATTTTGGGTTTTTTGGGTGCCGACCAGGGTCACATTCGGAGCAACGCGCAATAATGCAGGGATTGCACCAGAGTGATCCGGTTCAACATGGTTGATGATCAGATAATCCAGGTCTGGAAGATGTATCTTTTTCTGTATCTGTTTGAAGAGCTCTTCTGTGCTTAATTCTTTAGCAAGATCGATGATGACGTTCTTTTCGTCCTTGATCAAGTATGCGTTATATGAAACGCCTTCTTCGATGATTGGCCATAAGCCTTCAAAATAGTCTGTCTGGTGGTCATTGACGCCGACCCAATAAATTCCCGGTTTAATCTCAACTGTGTTCATGGTATCTCCAAAGCTTTTAGTTGATGCTCAGAATGGTCATTTGAATTTCGCCATTGGGGGTATCTATATTCACAACATCGCCCTTTTTGTGACCAATGAGTGTTTTACCAATAGGAGACTCGTGGGAGATACGGCCATTGATCGGGTCTGCCTCTTTAGTACCGACCAGAAAATATGTTTCTTCCGGGAATCCTTCTTCTTTAACTGTGATGTGGCTGCCAATTCCGACCTGATTCTTGCTGACCTGCATGTCATCGATGATCCGGGTATCTCTCAGAGTATCTTCCAACTCCAGGATGCGCCCCTCGAGAAAGCCCTGTTCTTCTTTGGCAGCGATGTAGTCTGCGTTTTCAGACAAATCACCTTGTTCAATAGCAATGCGCAATCTCCTGGCCAGGTCTTCACGCGCATCGTTCTTCAAATGTTCCAGTTCTTCTTTAAGGCGGCGGGCACCCTCGGCTGTTAAGTATGAAACTTCTCCCATTTTTTACTCCATCCATCTAAAAAGCGATATTATGATAAGTTAATTTGGTCTTGTTCTTCGATGATTCAAATATGTGTTATGGCAATGATAACGGGTTAAAGAGTTTATCGTATTCTTCAACGGCGAAGCGGTCGGTCATGCCAGCAATGTAATCACAGACAGTTTGTTCAAGACCGCGTTCATCAATCCGGCCCTGAATGTGTTTAGGCAGAATTGACGGCTCGGAAAGGTAGGCTTCGAAGAGGTCGGTGATGGTTCTTTCTGCTTTTACAGCCATCCGGATCACCCGGGGATGGCGATATAGGTTTGCAAACAAGAAATCTTTCAATTGGCGGTTTCGCCGGTGTAAATCTTCGTTAAAGCCAGCTACATTATAAGTCAGGCGCTGTAATTCGTCCACGGTACGGCATCCGCTCTCTTTGATACGCCGGTTTGTGGTTTCGATCATGTCGTTGACTTCCAGACCAATCAAGCGGCGGATGATGCGATGCCGCCATAAATCATCCAGAGCGCAGTTTGACCACCCCAAATTGGCGGTGACAACTTCCCAAAGTTCTATGCCCTGGAGCATTTCAGGTTTGAGCATTCCAGAGCGCAGTCCGTCATCAAGATCGTGCGCTGAGTAGGCCAGTTCATCAGAAATGTTGGCGATTTGTGCTTCAAGCTGGCCACGTAAATCCGGATTATAGTCACGAACGTCGGCTTTGTCGTACTCGGTTTCATGCTTGATCATTCCTTCCAGTACTTCAAAGCTTAGATTTAGGCCGGGGAAATTGG
>JAIOTF010000182.1 GCA_021107195.1 Anaerolineaceae bacterium
AGCGCAAGGTCGCTGAGCAAGATGTCATTCTTCATTGCCTTTTTTTACTATCCAGTCAAGAAGAGTAAGGATCAGGAAGATCAAGAGAATTGGCAATAGCCCAGCTACGATGCATAGTATGCCTGTTGTTGCTGCGCCTGGCCCATAAATCAATAGAATTAATCCTCCGCCAACAAATAGGAGCAGAAGAATTCCCCCAATGACCAGCCGCGTGTTGGTTTGTTTTGCGTATTTCCTCAGATCTTTAGTCATCAGGTGTGTCCTTGCTTATGCTATTGGTTTCAATATCAAGATTGTGCCCCGGCGGTGTTTTTTCCTTGTGGAGATAGCGGGAGATGGTTTTGGGTATGGTAAGTGATGCCCGGATTTGTGGAAGGTATTTTTTTGCAGCCAGTTCACCAGCTTCGATTAATTCATCCGGATTGACATTATCCAAAAGCCCGATTTTGGCCACGTTCGGACGAATGATGACGTCGGGTTTGTCAATTTTCAAGCGCAATTCCGACATTGATCTATCCAGTATGTCCATTGATCTGGAGAAAATTTCTACTGCCTGGATGGTTTTGCCTTTACGGAGTTGTTTTATAAATACCTCTGGAATGGGGATTGTGTTGGGGAGCCCGGGGCTGGGCAGCTCTGACCATTCTTCCGGTTCTGGAGAAAGGCAAACAGCAATGATTGGTAGTGTGGAGGCAAGCCAACGAGCAAGTGCGACGGGGACGGGATCCAAAACGCCGCCATCTACCAGGGTTATGCCGTTGATGATTTTTGGAGGAAAGATACCGGGAAAAGCGATTGTGGCCATAATGGCGTCAATTACTTTGCCTTGTGTGAGAATGATTTCTTGCCCGGTATGAAGATCAACCGAGGTGCAGCCAAACGGGATATCTAATTGCTTGAAGGTTAGATCGCCAAGGGTTGATAGGAGGGCTTTTTCCACATTGTGCAGACCAAGAAATGCGGGACCGTCCCTGGGGTTTCGCCTGAATAGTTTGCGTTGATTGATCGCTCCAGCGGCTTCTTCCAGTTGTTCAGTGGTTGTTCCTGCTGCATATAATCCTCCAACAAGGCCACCAACACTCGTACCGGCAACCGCCTTTATCTTGAAACCTTCTTTTTCCAGACAGCGTATAACACCGAGGTGAGCAATACCGCGAACCCCGCCACCGCCAAGCGCCAATGCAATTTCTGTTGCCATATTTCCCCATTTAGTATGAGTTGTTAGGCTTTATTAAATTATATCGCACCGAATTCAATGTTAAAAATGGGAATACGCAGTACGAGAAAAAGCGGCGATTCATTAAGGGAGCCGAAGAAAATAGCTGCAAAAAGCGATTCTGTTTGTAATTCAAAAAATGCAGGTTGAGAGCAACTCTTATGTTAAAATGAAGCCATGGATATAAAAATCATTGCCAGAAATCGAAAAGCAAAATTTGAATATTTTCTTCTGGAGAGTTTTGAAGCAGGAATTGAATTAAGGGGAAGTGAGATTAAATCAATTCGTGCTGGACAGGTCAGCCTGACGGAATCTTATGTTCGCGTAGATGGGAGACAGGCGTGGTTAGTCAATGCCAACATTGCGCCATATGAATCTGCTAATCGATATAATCATGAACCGAAGCGGGAACGCCGGTTATTGTTGCACAAAAAAGAAATTCGGTTTCTCTGGGATTCTATTCGACAAAAGGGGGTTACCGTCATACCTACCAAGTTGTATTTAAAGGGTGGCCGTGCAAAATTAGAGATTGCCATCGCGAAGGGGAAGAAGCTGTACGATAAGCGCGAAGAGATTGCGAAGCGGGACGCGGAGCGTGAAATGCAACGAAGAAACCGTATCTGATAAACTGGAGGTTCGAGATTCATGATGAGTAATCCTTGGGCCGCGATGGTAATTACATTGTTAATTGCTTTGTTATGGTTGCGATTAAATGATTATATTGCTCATCGAGGCTGGGTTGACAGCAAGCTAAGCAGAAAAATCATCCATATAGGCACTGGCCCGATATTTGTGCTGTGTTGGCTGCTGTTCCCGGAAGTGCCCATTTCCCGTTTTTTGGCAGCAGTAGTACCCGCCGGTATTTCTATACAGTTTGTAGCAGTTGGTCTTGGTTTTCTTCAGGATCAGGCTGCAGTAAGCGCTTTGTCTCGCAGCGGTGACCGCAGGGAAATCTTAAAAGGGCCATTGTTATACGGTATTGTGTTTGTCGTGCTCACACTGGTTTACTGGAAAACGAGCGTTATTGGAATCATCGCATTAATGATGCTGTGTGGCGGGGATGGCCTGGCGGATGTGATTGGCACGAGGGTAAAATCCGTCGATCTGAAGTGGTCAAATAAGAAGACGTTGGCTGGCTCGCTGGGTATGTTTTTAGGAGGCTGGCTGTTCTCGGCTTCTGTCCTGTACATTTTTGTGTTGAATGGCGTGTTTAACGGGCCGATGGGCGTTCATCTATGGCGGTTGGTTATCATTGCTTTGGGTGGGGCGCTGATTGAGTCGCTGCCCTTGAATGACGTTGATAATGTGACTGTGCCTTTGATTGTTGTCGCTCTGGGATATTTGTTGTATTGATATTTGAGGAAAAATGATCAAAATTAACGGCAGTGGCTTAACTTTGGAAGAAATTGCGGGCGTAGCTCGCGAAGGAAAAAACGTAGGTCTTTCGGAAGAGGGGCGGACGTTGATCAGGGTTTCCCGAAAACGCCTGGAAACGATCTTGGGATCCCATCGTCCAGTATATGGGATCAATACCGGGTTTGGTATTTTTGCTGATCGGCGAATCCCGGATATTGAAGCGGCTACGCTTAGCCGTAACCTGATTTTGAGTCATGCTGTGGGCACCGGTACTGACTTGAATGACGAGGTTGTGCGATCAGCTATGCTGGTGCGAGCAAATACACTGACCAAAGGCTTTTCCGGAGTGAGGGAAGAAATTGTCCAGACATTGGTAGCAATGTTAAATAAAGGGGTGACGCCATCAGTTCCTTCCCAGGGATCCTTGGGATCATCTGGAGATTTATGCCCTCTTTCGCATATGGCTCTGGTGTTTACGACAGATGAAAAAGATCGTGACGAAGATTCGGGCTGGGCGTGTTATAAGGGCGTCAGGTTGACTGGCAAGCAGGCTATGCATGAGGCGGATATTGTGCGCATTGTCCTAGGCCCAAAAGAAGGATTGGCGTTAAACAATGGTGCGACTTTTTCTGCGGCTTTGGCTGCATTGGCCGTGATTGATGCTGATTACTTGCTTGATCTGGCCGAGTACTCCTTGGCATTGAGTATGGAAGCGATGCTGGGTTGCTCAGATGCATACGATTCGCGGATTCATCGCGCGCGCGGACAAGAAGGTCAGATCTCGGTAGCTGAGCGAGTTTCCAGATTGCTGGAAGATAGTGATTTGATCGATTCTTCTGGTCGGGTGCAAGACGCATATTCAATGCGCTGCGCACCTCAGGTGCAGGGTGCGGCACGAGAGACAGTAAATTTTGCGCGGAAGATCGTTGAGAAAGAAGTTAATGCTGCAACCGATAATCCGCTCATTTTTGATAAGGGAACTGTTCTATCCGGAGGAAATTTTCATGGCGAGCCAGTGGGGTTTGTCTGTGATTTTATGAGCATTGCGATGGCAGAAGTTGGCGCTATTGCGGAACGGCGGATTTTCCGCTTGACTGACGGCAAGCTGAACGCCGGTTTGCCACCGATGTTGGTGGACAGACCTGAAGAAGCTGGTCTAAATTCAGGCATGATGATCCCGCAATATACTGCTGCGTCGCTGGTGCTGGAGAACCAAACATTGGCAAATCCCGATTCGGTTCACTCTCTGCCGACTTCAGCAGAGCAAGAAGACCACAACGCGAACTCAATGGTATCTGCCAGGCACACGCGACGGATTTTGCAAAACCTGGCACAAATTTTATCCATTGAATTGTATACTGCGGCGCGAGCTATCGATTTGCGCCTGCGAGAAAAGCCTGAGGCGAAGCTAGGCGCCGGGACGCGTCAGATATATGAAAAGCTTAGGAGCGCTGTGCCATATCAAGCTGGCGATGCGTGGTGGGCACCAGAAATAAATAGAGTGCGAGAATTGGTCGATAATAAAGAGTTCGTCGTAGAACGGTGAGCGGGATTTTAGCAAGGCCTTCTATGGCTCAGTTGATAGACTTTGCTTGAAGAATAGATAACCTGGCGATTAATGCCAACTTTGTATTGGAACTGATCATGATAAATCGAAGAGATTTTCTTAAATTAAATATGTTGGGGGCCGGCGCAATCTTGATGAACCCCTGGAAGAAATGGAGCGCATTGAGCGAACCCTGGCCTGATGCAGAAAAAATGGGCCGCAATTGCATGGAAGGATGGATTACTTTACGATCTCGACCATCCGTTGATAGTCAGGAATTAGGCAAGGTATATGAGGATACGGTAGTTGTATGGCTCCGCGAAGTTGTTGGAGCGCCGGTTTCACTGAGCCGTCGATGGGTAGAGACTCCAGAAGGGTATCTGTATGCGCCCGCTTTGCAGCCAGTTTTTAATCGACCCAATGCCCCTGTAAATGATCTTCCTGTGGTATCAACAAAGCGCGGGATGTGGGTTGAGGTGACCGTTCCGTATGTTGACATTTTTCCGGAACATACTCCCTGCTCGCCATGGCTGCGCGAGGTGGCCCAGCCAAGGCTGTATTATAGTCAGGTGTTATGGGCGGATGAGATAAAACAGAATGCCAGCGGGCAAGTCATGTACAGGATTAATGAATTATATGGTAATTGTGGTGATATCTATTGGGCTGCTGCAGAAGCTTTTCGGCCGCTTAATAATGATGATCTCTCGCCAATTCACCCTGACGCAGGAGATAAAAAGATATCGGTAGACCTCAACCATCAAGTTTTATCTTGTTACGAGGGCAGCCAGGAAGTCTATTTTTGTCAGATTTCGTCTGGTGCGAAATTTGATGCGTCGGGAAACGTGGTCGATAAGTGGTCAACACCGGTAGGTGTCCATTTGCCCTGGCGAAAAACAATATCAATACACATGGCTGGTGGTTCAACTGGTGCCGGCTGGGATACGCCGGGAATTGCCTGGACGATCTTGTTTGACCCGGACGGAGCGGCGATCCATTCCACTTTTTGGCATAATGATTTTGGTGTGCCCAGGTCACATGGCTGTGTTAATGCTCGCCCAGAAGATGCTAAATGGATCTTTCGATGGGCCTCTCCAACTGTTCCTTATGATCCGGGCGATATTCAACTGAGTGGACCGGGCGGAACGATCGTTGATGTGATAGGAGCCTAACGGATTAATCATGGTAGTTGTAACGATATATTTAAAAAAGGATTGTAACGATTGCAATAATACTATTTC
>JAIOTF010000021.1 GCA_021107195.1 Anaerolineaceae bacterium
AATTTGTGGGCTGTTTTTTCTCTATTTGAGGGTTCGACAATTCTTTGAAGCCCTCTTTCAGGCTTTGAGGAGCAGGTAATTGGTTTTTCCTCTCATTTTCTACCTTTTTTCATGCGTAAGCCCTGATGACAGTGGGGCTCAGAACGATTTTTTGAATAACGCGCCGCCTTGCACGTTTACGGCTTGCATGCTATAATTTTTTTATTAATTCAAAAGGATTTCAAACTAAACGAGTATAGTGGTGCCTGTCAACAGGTGGGAACAGGTAACCAAAACCCCTAATGTCTCCTGACTATTTATAATCACGAAACATATACCCTGAACACCTACGCGTGCCGGATGATTCCAGCACATGTCGTCCTTTGACCATAATTAACACCCAAGAGAAAAGAAAACATGGATATACTTGAACTTGAAAAAAAGCCCCTTGCAGAATTGCGACAACTTGGTAAGGATCTGGACATTCCGCGTGCCAATCGTCTGAAAAAAGAAGGTCTCCTGGTAAAGATCCGCCAGACAGAAGCAGCAAATGAAGGCCTGGAAATTCGCGGCGGTATCCTTGAAATCATGAATGAGGGAATTGGTTTCTTGCGATCCAATTACAAAATCAGCTCTGAGGATGTCTATGTCTCTCAGGCACAACTGCGCCGGCATGCCTTGCGTAATGGCGACATGGTCATCGGCCATGTACGCCCGCCGCGCGATACCGAACGACATTACGGCCTGGTCAAAGTTGAATCAATCAACTGTGTTTCCCCTGAAGTGGCCCGAAAACGCCCCAAATTCGAACAGTTGACCCCCATCTTCCCCGACAAGCGTTTTGACCTTGAAACCAGGCCCAACATCATTTCCACACGCATCATCAATTTAATTACCCCCATCGGCCGCGGTCAGCGCGGGATGATCGTTTCCCCGCCCAAGGCCGGTAAAACAACCATTCTCAAAGACGTTGCCAACGCCATCGCCGAGAAGAACCCGGAAGTGCATCTGATCATTTCCCTGATCGGCGAGCGCCCCGAAGAAGTGACCGATATGGATCGCTCGGTGGATGCTGAAGTCATCGCCTCCACCTTTGACGAACCGGTTTCCTCCCATGTCCGTGCAGCCGAGATCACCCTGGAACGCGCAAAGCGTCTGGTTGAAATTGGGCGGGACGTTGTCATCCTAATGGACTCCCTGACCCGCCTGGCACGCGCCTATAACCTGGTGGTTAATCCCTCCGGGCGCACCCTGTCCGGCGGTATGGACCCCTCGGCTTTGTATCCTCCCAAACGCTTCTTTGGCGCAGCCCGTAACCTGGAAGAAGGCGGCTCCTTGACTATCATCGCCACTGCACTGGTGGACACCGGCTCACGCCTCGATGATGTGGTCTTCGAAGAATTCAAAGGTACCGGCAATATGGAAATGCATCTTTCCCGCCGCTTGCAGGAACGGCGCATTTTCCCCGCCATCGATCTCGAACGGTCATCCACCCGACGGGAAGACCTCTTGTTGGGCCCCGACATTCTAAAGCGTGTGTGGCTCATGCGCCGCATGTACATCCAGATGATCACCCAGCAGCCGAATGGCGCCGGCATGGATAGCGCAGTTGCCACCGAGGCCATCCTGCAGCGATTGTTAAGATCCAAAACAAATATGGAATTTCTGGAAGGTTTAACGGAGGCCATGTGAACGAAACATCATCTCCCCTGGGAGCCAGCCCGAACAAATGGGCTCCCATAGCAGCATGGGGAGCAGCCATCGCTATGATGGCCTTAATGGTGTTTTTATTAATCACCCGCACCACCATCGTTGAAGCTATTGCCCCGGCAGCCACCCCCACCGCCATCCCCACGATCGCAGTGGAGGCAGTACCGGGAACAGCTCCCTTGCCCTATTTTGACGTGGATCAATCCATCAACGCTATCACCAGAGAAATTGACACCCATACCATCATTCCCAACCGCATGCGTACAGACGTGGTCGAATACACAATTGACAAAGGGGATGCTATTTTTGGCGTTGCCAATAAATACAATATCACCCCGGAAACTGTCTTGTGGGCCAACTACGACCAGTTGAACGACAATCCCGATATGATCTCCGTGGGTATGTCCCTGATCATCCCGCCCGTTGACGGCGTTTATTACCAGTGGAAAGAAAACGATACAATTGAAAGCGTCGCCAATGAGTTTGATGCAGATCCGCAGGATATTCTCAACTTTCCCGGCAACAAGCTGGACCTGACAGACCCGCAGATCGAACCGGAAAGCTATGTCATGATCCCTGGTGGTCATCGCGAATTCCGCCAGTGGTTAGTTCCCACCATCTGGCGCTCGAATTCCGGCGCATCACAAAGCATCGCTGGTCCGGGGGCATGCAGTGTTCCTGCCGGTGGTGCAGTGGGTTCCGGCGCATTTGTCTGGCCTGCCGACAATCATTACCTGTCTGGCAACGACTACTGGTCCGGCCATCTGGGTATCGACATCGCTACGGCCCTTACAGCACCAATCTATGCCGCAGACAGTGGGGTCGTTGTCTATTCCGGTTCCATCGGCGGCGGTTACGGCATCATGATCATGATCGACCACGGCAACGGCTATCATACCCTGTATGCCCACTTGAACAACACCCTGGCCTATTGTGGCCAAAGCGTCAGCCGCGGCCAGCTCATCGCCAACGCCGGCAGCACGGGTAACTCCACCGGGCCCCATCTTCACTTTGAAGTACGCTACAACGGCGGCTTTATCAACCCCTGGTACGTCCTGCCGTAAGGTAGTTTGAAAAAAATGCAAGACTCCCGCATCTCTGCGGGAGTTTTTTTGTTTGGGGTGGGTTTTGTCTTTCATCGTAGGGGCGATTTGCAAATCGCCCCTACACAATATGCGAATCGTGTTTAATAAATTTTTTCCCTTGCAATCAAAATCACCATACGTCTTCCCAATTTGCATTAGTATTGCAAATTGGGGAACGCTTCGCGAGGATGGGGTGCCTTTACAACAAACTCACCGGATCTATCTCCACCCGCCAATCGCGCAAGTCCTTGCCGCGCAGCATCCCGGCCGGGTCGGGTCCCCGCACCACGATCTGCCAGCGATATTCCCCCTTCACCCGGCTGAAAAAGCACGGAACTGGTCCAATCAAAGACGTAGCCCGCCGCTCTTCTTTTGCAATCCAGCCCTGCAACTGCCCTGCCATGCGCCGGGCCGCCGCCTCGGCCTCTCCGGACTGGCGGTGACGAAATTCCAAACGCGCCAAACGGTAATATGGTGGATACTGCAACTGCCGCCGGTAGGCCAGCTCTTGCTGCAGGAAGCCGTCAAAATCATGCTGCGCTGCCGCCCGGATCACATAATGCTGCGGCTGAAAAGTCTGCAAGACCGCCTTGCCGCCCAGCGGACTGCGGCCAGCGCGCCCTGCAACCTGCGTCAGCAATTGGAAACTGCGCTCGCTGGCCCGGTAATCCGGGAAATTCAAGCCAACATCCGCCAGCACCACTCCCACCAGCGTAACCAGCGGCAGGTCCAGTCCTTTGGCAATCATCTGCGTGCCCACCAGAATATCCGCCCGGCGGTTAAGAAAATGGGACAGGATCATATCATGCGCCCCTTTTAGGCGGGCAGTCTCTGCATCCCAGCGCACAACCCGCGCCGCAGGGAACAGCTTAAGCACCTCGGCTTCCACTTTTTCGGTCCCCGTGCCAAAGCCTTTGATGCGTGTCGATCCGCACTTCGGGCATTTCTTCGGCATTTGCCGCTGATACCCGCAGGTATTACAGCGCAAGCTGCCCTTGCCGCGATGATTCGCCGGAAGCATGCGATGATGCACCAACGGCATATCACAGCGTGGGCATTTCAACGCATAACCACAGTCCCGGCAAAAGACGTATGTATCGCTGCCGCGCCGGTTGAGGAACAGGATCGCCTGTTGCTTTTTCGCCAGCACTTCGGCCAGAGACTCCTGTAAATTACGGCTGAAAATCGAGAGATTGCCTGCTTTCAGCTCCTGACGCATGTCGACCACATCCACCGGCGGCAGGGGCAACACAGTTGTTTCGCCGCTGCCAGCCATTTTCGGTGGCTCCAGCCCCAAAGATCGCAGTTGGCTTTCCACCGATTTGACGTGCGCCAAAATGCGCACCGGTAGACGCAGCACGTCCCAATCTTCTGTCTTTGCTCGCTGCAAGAGGCTCACATCCGGGGTTGCTGAACCGAGGATTGCCAGAGCGTTAGTTAATTTCGTATAGATTAACGTAGTCTGCACCGCATGGTAATATGGCAGACTGTCATTTTGATAATAGGATTCATCGTGGAACTCATCCACCACCACCAGCCCCACCCGCGGCAGCGGCGTGAACAAAGCACTGCGCGGCCCGACGATGACCGGCAGCTCTCCGGCACGTGCCCGCCGCCAGGTATCGTAACGCTCCCCTGCCGACAGCCGGGAATGGATCACCCCTACCTGCCCTGGGAAGCGGGCCAAAAAGCGGCGCACCGTTTGCGGCGTCAGCGAGATTTCCGGCACAAGGATCACCACCTGCCGTCCCTGTGCAACTGCCTCTGCCGCAGCCCGCAGATAGATCTCGGTCTTGCCCGAGCCAGTAACCCCATGCAGTAACACCGGAGGCACAGCATCGCCAGCCAACGCAGTCATCAGTCTGGTTTCCACCTGCTGCCAGACCTTCGCCTGCTCAGCAGTCAAGGTTGGCGGTTCGGTTGGCTGCCAGGACATCTTCTCCATCGGGTCGCGGATTTCCTCCCCTTCGCCGAGAGTAACCAATCCCTTTTCCGCCAGGCGGCTCAGATCCTGCAAATTACCTCCACTGCTGGCATAGGCCCAGGAGACATTCACCGGCACCCGCTCATCAATCAAAAAGCGCAGGATCGCCTGGCGCCGTTCACCGGCCTTCCCGCTGCCCAGGTCATCCATCCGGGCTAACGCCTGCTCCGGCGAGCAGGCCAACTGCACCGTGCGTACCATTTTCGGGCGCACGGTAGGCGGTGAAAGCACTGGCTTCGTCTGCACTTGTCCGCGCCGCACCAATGCCTGCATCGATGATTTCCAATTTTGGTGAGGAAAAGCTGCCGCCACCTGTCGCCCGCGCAGGTCGCCCCGTTTGGCAAGCAAAGCAACAATCTTCTCCTGTAAATCCGTTAACGGCCGCTTATCACCATCCTCCTTTTCCATAAGGTGATACAAAATATCCGCCTGCTGCTTCACCCCTGGCGGCAGCATCAACTCCAGGCAGGCCGAAAGCGGCGCCAGTGTTTCCCGTGCCAGGACATGCGCCAGATCAATCTGCGCCGTCGTCACCACCGGCTGCGGATCAAGCAACGCTTCCACCGGCTTTGTTTTCATCACGGCTGGCGTATCGACCCTCTCCAATACGATCGCCTGCACCCGCCGTGAGCCAAAAGGCACCACCACCAGCATGCCCGGCGATATGCGTCCTTCCAGATTTTCTGGCAAATGATAATCGAATACACCCTGCACGCCAGGCTGATTGACCGCCACCCGAATGTAGTTCATCCTGTCAACCGTTTAAGGGAAAGCCGTTCTATGCGCTTGCCATCCATTTCATCAACGCGGATGCTGACCTTATGCTCCAGATCCTCAATCACATCTCCCACCTGCGGAATACGGTCGAGCTTGCCCAGCACATACCCGGCAATTGTGTCGTAATTGGGGTCAGACAATGCAAGGTCAAAATGATCATTCACATCTTCTATCAACAACAAACCATCCAGCATAAAAGAACCATCAGGCAGCTTTTCAATTTCAGAAGTGCCTTCATCAAATGGCCCCTGCACATCCCCCACGATCTCTTCCATCAAGTCTTCCAGCGTGATCAAGCCTGACGTGCCGCCAAATTCATCCAGTACGATAGCAATATGCACCCGCTTGTCGCGGAACTGGCGCAATAAATTGCGCACCGAAAGCGAGTCAGGTACGAAAAAAGGCTCGCGCGCCAGATCTTTTAACACCATTTGCTGTGCCTGTCCTTCTTGCAGCGCGCTGACCAGATCATGCAAATGCACAACGCCAATGATTTCATCCAGATCATTCTCATACACCGGCAATTTAGTCACCGCATGCTCCACCGACAGATGCAGCGCTTGTTCGATCGTCGTATCAACTGGCACAGCGATAATCTCGGTGCGAGGTGTGCTTACCTGACGCACGACAAGCTCGCTGAAATCCAGTACCGCCGAAAGCATTTCCCGTTCCGGCTCTTCGATCACGCCTTCGGTTTCCGGCCCGGTCACCATTTGCCGGATCTCATCCAGAGAATACACAAAACTATGAGAGATGTCCGTAGGCAACCCGGCCATCTTCAGTATGAAGCGGGTGACCCCTTCCAACAAAGCATTGAAACCGCCCAGCAAGAAACCAAACACCTGAAAGCCGCCTGCTCCGGAAGCAGCAAATCGCTCGGGGTCTTTCAAAGCCACTGCACTGGGCAATTGCTGGGCCAGCACCACATAAAACCCGGTGACCACCAGCAAGGCTGCCAAAACCGACAACCCCGGCCAGACCTGCGCCAGGAAGACCCAAAAGCCGTTGAGCGGAATCCGTTCCAGCAGCGGGAGCAGCCAGCCGGTCAACGTCTCCACCCCCAATACACCCAATGTCAGCGTGCAGAGCACGACCCCAAGCTGCGACACAGCCAACATACGGCTGCGCGCTTGCGGGTCTTCCAACCAACCGCGCAAAAGCCGCAGCGCTCGCCGGCCCGGGTCGCCCATATCTTCCAACTGCCCGTGCCGCGATCGCACCACTGCCAGCTCCATACCTACAAAAAAGCCATTAATAGCTATCAGGAAAAAAAATAACAGGATTCTTCCAGAATTCATACTTGTTTTAACACCACTGCGGCGCCATACCCCACTACCGATCGCCGGTCACCGGTCTCATCTGCCGAAGTACTATAATGCAGCACCTTGACCTTGTTTGCCCCCAAAAATTTTGCGGCCCACAGAACCGCCGCTACCGCCCCGGCGCCGCAGGCAAAGCCAGTGCCGCGTCGCTCAGCATCCAGCACACCGTCTGGTGAGAAAGCCTCTATTTGCGCCAGCATCTCCCGGTCCAGTTCATTGGCAATCTTCTCCGGGTAAAAATGTGAGAGGTCTGTGCTGGCTACCAGCAGGGTTTTCTTGCCTTTCGCCACACTTGCCAGGCTTCTTCCCAATTCCAGCAGCACCGCAGGCGAGACGCTGCGCACCATCACCGGCAACAGTTGGAAATCTCCTGCCAGTGCCCGCTGCAAAAAAGGCAGTTCAATCTCCAGCGAATGTTCGTCGTCATTGGCAAGCGTTGCCAGATCTTCCCCATTTGCATTTTTATAAGCCGCTTTTAACCCGCGCAGTGCATCTTGACCTACCTTGATCGTACCCAAAGGCGTGCCATAAGCCCTATGGCGGGTGGTCAGCACATCCGCCGGATGATACCCGTGCAGCGGAGAAACCACCACCACCAATTCCGGAGACAAACCCATCATGCTGTGGAAAGCATACCCGGCTGTACGCCCGGAATAACGGTAACCAGCATGCGGAACGATCACCGCTACCAGTTCGCCATCCAATTCTTCAACCGCCGCATCCGCCAGAAAACCATCGATCTGTGCGGCCAGTATTTTAGCATCTGCAGAATACCAGATTCCTGCAATTGGCGAAGGGCGAATCTCGGCTACCATATCAACCTCTGACCATCAACATCTTTCCCATTATTATGTTCTGTCCATATTGTAGCATAAGGGCCTGATCGTCAACACAGGCAGGCAGGCGCGAATCTGTCATACAGGCAGCAAAAAAAGCAAACCTCCCGCCGATTTCAAGTCTGCGAGAGGGTTGATCATCAAATGCAAAAGCAATGCATAAATTTTACTGCTCCAGCACCTGCTTCACATTGCCAAACTCAGTTGCCACCTGTTCAATATCCGCCAGACTACTCATCTGACCAGCCACGGCTTTCATTTCAATCCGCCGACATAAAGCTGTCATCAAATGTGCACCAAAAATGGCACTGCTGGATTTGAGCGCATGCGAGACACGCATCAGAGTAGAAAGTTCATTCTCCTGAATGGCCTTGCGCATCTCTTCAATCTGCAACGGTGCTGTGCTGACAAAAACCTCGATCAAGCGGTTCGCCCCGGAACCGTAGCGTTCCATCAATTCCTGGACTTTTTCGGTTTCCAGCACCAGGCTGCCCGTCTTCGGCACCAAATCCTGCCGCAGTTCGGGAGCAGCAATATAAGGCCGCTGGCTCAATGCGGACATCAGCGCCTCAATCTGAATTGGTTTACTGATGTAATCATCCATGCCTGACGCAATACACCGCTCGGCATCTTCCTGGAAAGCATAAGCCGTCATTGCAATAATACGCAGGTCTGGATAACCGGGTTCTTTGGCGCGAATTTTTTCTGTGGCTTCCAGACCATCCATCTCCGGCATCTGAATATCCATCAACACCACATCATATTCCTGTTTTTCCAAAGCTTCCAGCACCTCGCATCCATTTTCAACGATCTCTGCTTGATACCCCAGGCGTTCAAGAATATAGAGCAAGACCTTTTGATTGACCGGATTATCCTCCGCCGCCAGGAGACGCAGCGGATACTGCTCAGCAAAATGCGAATCGATCGAATCGGTGATCGTAATCGGCTTTATCAAGGTTGGTTCCAGCTTCGGGCCCATCAAACTCATCAAAACATCATGCAATTGCGCAGACTTCACCGGCTTGGTCAAATATGCAAACAACTTATCCAATGAACGCGCATTCTGATAATAACTCAACGAGGTCAAAATGATGATCGGCATTTCTTTGAATGCAAGCAGCTTGCGGATCTCACCTGCCAGCTCCAGCCCATCCATTCCCGGCATTTGCATGTCCAGAACGGCAATATCACATTTCTTCGCCTGATCCAACAGCGCCAGGGCTGCCTCGCCGGATTCAGCACTCAACGGGATCAGTCCCCAGGATTGCAATTGTTTCGAAAGTACGAAGCGGTTGGTGTCATTATCGTCGACGATCAGTACCCGTTTGGCTTTAAAGATCGTCTCAGCAACCGGAGGCTTGGAAGAGGGACGCACATGCGCCACAGTTGCTGCAATAGTGAAATGGAAATTTGAACCTTTGCCGACTTCACTTTCAACCCAGATCTTGCCGCCCATCATTTCCACCAGACGGCTGCTGATCGCCAGGCCCAGCCCGGAACCGCCATACTTGCGGGTAGTAGAACTGTCCACCTGCGAAAACGTCTTGAACAACCGATCCATGCGATCTGGCGGGATGCCAATCCCTGTGTCTTGCACTGAGAAATGGATCTCATTCTTATATTTGGATAGCGCTTTGCAATTCACCGTAACAAAAACTTCACCTTCATTGGTAAACTTCACCGCATTTATCAACAAGTTGACCAACACCTGCCGCAAACGGACCACATCTCCCAAAATGGTACTGGGCACATCATCATCAATTGCATAGATCAAATCAATCGGTTTATTTTGTGCTTTGGAAGCCACGATATCCAGCGATTCTTCCACACAGTTGCGGATGATAAAAGGCTCACTCTCCATCTCCATACGGCCGGCTTCAATCTTCGAGAAATCCAGAATATCATTGATCACCGTCAATAACGAATCACCACTGGTTCGGATGGTTTCTACAAAGTCCACCTGATCCGCATCCAGAGTCGTATCCCGCAGCAGATTCACCATCCCAATGATAGCATTCAATGGTGTACGGATTTCGTGGCTCATATTTGCCAGGAACTGTGACTTGGCTCGTGTCCCCAGCTCGGCGACTTCTTTCGCTTGACGCAGCCGCTCTTCCATCTTCTTTCGTTCAGTAATATCAATCACCGAGACGAACACCTTGCCCCAGGTATCCTCATACCCGGGTGCAATGTGCAGCCGCCATGCCGTGTGGATCACCTCGCCCTTTAGATTACGCTGATCGCTTTCCGTATCAAACCGCAGCGCGCCTTCTGACAACGCAATGATTTCTTCACGGAATGCCGGCACACTTTCGGACTGCAAAATTGTGGTTAATTTCTTGTAAACTTCTTCCTTGCTGGTAGAACACGCCATTTCCAGCGTAGCCTGGTTTACATTGATCACTTTGATCTTCTTCATGCATTGCAGCACAGCTTCAGGATGCTTCTCAAGATATTTACGGAAATCTTTAACGCCAGATTCCTGCAAGCCGTCCAGGTAATTTTTGACCTCTGAGAAATCTTCTTCCCACAGCGCGGTAGGCGAGTCTTCAAACAGGCTGCGGAATTGTAAAGCCTGTGCTTTTATGATATCCTCAGTCCTTTTACGCTCTGTAAGGTCCTCCAGTAGAACGATCGCTCCGATTTGCTCATGCTTCATATTGAACTGCGGCACAATATGCAGCCGCAGGAAAAACTCCTGCTCTTCAAACGGAACATACCACGTACTGAGCGCCTGCGGGCGGCTCTCTTCCAGCACCGCTTGCAAAGGCAGGTCCAGCTGTGCTTCCACTACACCTGGCAGCTTGAGCATATTCAACTTACTGCTCGAGGGTTTGTCCGACAAGCCCAATATATATAACGCCGTCGGATTGGCTTCAACCACTTCGCCCTGCATGTTGATCAAAACGATGCCCGTGGGCACCTGCTGCATCAACACCCGCAACCGCTCTTCTGATTCCTGCAGCGCATGCATCATCTGCCGTTGACTGGTAATGTCGCGAATGATAGCCAGCACACACTCCTGCTGATCCACTTCCAGCTCGCGAGCCGAGATCAATACTTCGACATTCTCGCCACTCTTACGGCACAGTTGTGCTTCATAATTATGTGCCTGGCCCTCATTTTTCACCACGTCCAACAAATATGACCATTGTTCCGGCTCAGCCCAGATTTTCAAACCAGCCAACGTGTCGTCTCCCACCTCATCTGCACTGTACCCGGTCAACTCCAAAAAGACATCGTTGAACTCCAAACATCGATCATCCGCAATGCGCGTGATAGCAATCGCATCCGGTGAAGTGAAAAATGCCTTGGAGAATTTATCTTCTGAAACCTGTAAAGCCGTCTCAATACGCTTGTTTCTGGTGACATCGTTATACAGCACCAACATCCCCATCTGCCCGGATTCCGCCTTCACCGATACACAGTAAGCTTCCACGTCCACCAAGTGGCCATCTTTTGCCTGGCGCTGGCCAAACAAATGGATTTTCTCCCCTTTACGGGCACGTTGGAATATCTGACGAGAAACAGTTTTCTCTTCGGGTAGAGCAAGCAGATCATCAAGCCTTTTCCTATTAACTTCGGCATTACTGTACCCAAATAATTTTTCAAAAGCCGGGTTCACTTCCCGGATCAAATCTTTCTCATCCAGAATGACCACAGCAATTGGGTTCGTGTCAACCAGCGCCTGATAATACTGTTTTTCCTGCAAAATTGCTTCGGTGCGCCTGGTAACCTGCTTTTCAAACGCGGACTTTACCGACACCAATTCCCGATTGCGTTTTTCAAGCGCATCTCGCATCTGCGAAGCATGAGCAATCGTTCGCGAAAGCGAGGAAACAAACGACAGGATCATACCCAGATAAGCATATTCCATCAAATAGGGGAAAAGATATAAACCATAACTGACGGCAGCATCATTCACCCCGGCAACAAATACCAGCAACAGGCCTAACAACAGCCGCCAACTACCCTGCTTATGCCCCTTCAACATATACCGTAAAACAATACCCAGAGCAAAAAGATATACCAGGATTCCAAGTACCAATTGTGCTTGTGTAACCACCCCTAGCGCCGCTTCATAATAAATGGTTGTCCAGCCGAATGGAAACACAAGAGATTTGATCGATGGTAGGTCGAGTAAGAATGTCAAGGCGCTGCGATCATATATCTGAAACCCAGCAAAAGCCAGACCGACCAATGTCAGAAAAATGACGAAAATTTTTGAACGCAATCTCGTATAAAAAACAACAAACCACAACAAATTCAAAAGAAGGATGGGTAAAACGGTGTATTGCAACCTTTGCCAATATATACCTTGTGCTAATGAATCTGCGTTATACAGTCCTACACAGAAAACAGCATAAACACATACTGAAAAACTGGTCAGCGCCATCATTAAATTTTCGCGCCGCTGCATCCGCCCAAAAAAGATCAGCAAGTAATATATGCCAATGAAAAATGCGACACCGGCTACCACAAGCGCTGGTGCCGAAATAATACTGATCATGAATAAATTCCTTTGATGGAGGCTTCAACCATAATTCCTCTACAATGCACAGCAAATAGACAAAGCCCGATTAATAAAATGTGCCACTCTGTGCATTCAATTGCAAGTTTCATACCTATTTCACATGAAAAAGAATGTCCTTCTGAAAAACAGGACACTTGCATTGTTTCACCCTCTCATTCTAAGTATACACTGTGTAATTTCCTTGAGTCAAACTACTCTTAGTCTATTTTAAGGAAGAAAAAACGACACAGGAGAGGAAATCTCTACCGGCAGCCGCATAAAACTGGCTGAAAGACGCACCTCCTTGCAAAACATGACAGCGCACCTTGCCTGAGTTGAAAGACCGTCAGCGCACCAGCTCTTGCAGCAACTCGATCTGCACGATATATTCGGTCAGGATCGTCTGCAATGATTGGATGCGCACCTGGGCTGCAGCCAATGCCTGCTGCAATTCCCGGATCCTGAGCCACGAAACTGCCTGGGCCGCCGCCAGCAGGATGATCGCCAGCCACAACCAGACCGTTCTCACTTGTCTGGGCAGTGAGGCAGTCGCTTCCTCCTCTACCGCGATCGCTGCGCCATCAATCTCCTCAGGTATCTCCGCTGCCAATTCTTCCCTCATCTCCTCCATCTTTTCAACTTCCTGAATCTGCCAGTCCTCAAAGGCCTGCAAGATCAATTCATCTGCATCCCTGCCCGCCAGCATTTCGCTCAACGCCTGCAGGGCGGCCCCGTTCTCCGGGTTGATCTCCGCCACAAATTCCAGGCATTTCTCTTTTTCCTCCGGCAGACTCTTGCAGGCCGCCAGCAGCAGCCAGGCCGCCTCGCTGCGCGGCTCCTTGCGGATCAACCCTGTCAACAGTCTCTCGGCCGTCTGCGTCTCTCCCTGCTGAATGAATTGGTAAGCAGTCGACAATAATGATTCTTCTGGCATACAACACTTCCTGTAAGAATATCTGTTTTGGATGACAAAATCGCCCGCACGTGTACCTGATAAAGCACTGTAATAAAGTTTTCACCACACATATATTTTACTGGAGATGGTCATTCTCATGATTAGTAATAAGTTAAGAAATCACCCGCTTTTTAAAACCGTTCCATTGACCAGAGTTTGAATCTGGTATATAATGAGCGGCACAAAAAAAAGGCCCATTAGCTCAATTTGGCAGAGCAGCTGACTCTTAATCAGCGTGTTGAGGGTTCGAGTCCCCCATGGGTCACAGAGGAAAAGACAACCACAAAGGTTGTCTTTTTGTGTTACAGGCGCCATCGAGGTATGCATTCGAGTCCTATATGGATCATCTGATGAACCTCTTGATGATGTCGAGCGGTTTTTGTCTATGATTCAATTTGACTCCAGAGAGAAATTGAAGGAATTACCGTTTGAATTGGGAAAATAAGCTTTCTTTTTGGAACAAAGTGGTTCGAGTCCTCTACCTTGTTTTCAGAAAACTCAAGTGATTGAACTCATCGCGGCTAACGACAATTAGAAATGCGTTCTAATTATCGTTAGCCGCACAGCCACGGAATACATCGTTCGCTATGCCACAGCCGCCATTGACTCGCAAGCCGCCTGGGACGCGGCCACAAACGTAACCGGCGAACCGGTACCTGAAATAGCTGGCACGGCCCAGTCGATGACTGTTACTAGCCTGACCCCCCCGGGCAAACCTATTACTTCGCCCTGCGCACCCTGGATGACTCTGACAATCTGTCCAACCTGTCCAACTCGCCTTCTGCCGAGGCCATCCTGCGCTTCACCGGCAAACAGGTCAGTCTGATCTTCACCCGCTACACCACGCGCGGAGAGATCGAAATCACCATCGACGACGGCGACCCCGTGCTGCTCAACCAGTACGGCACAGCCCGCTCACCTGGCAGCAGCGCTGGGACAGCCCCACCCTCGACGCCTGCACCCACACCATCCGCCTGCGCCACCCCGGCGGCACGCATTACATCGACGTGGACGTGATCGAGGTGAGGGAAGAACCCCAGTAGCAGATATCGAGATAATGAAACACAAACCCGCCTCCGGCAAACTACACCGGAGGCGGGTTTAAGAAAACAGCTATATCAGGCAGTTTTAGCCGCCAAAATTCAGACGATTATTCATTACCTCGCTTCAATGGGCCGCGAACCTATGGAATGGTTCAGTGGCAGCGGCGGGACTGGCGAGACTCCTTCGCAAACCACAGCCTTTGTCAGCAAAGCGCGCCGCATCCCGCCAGGGCTTCGCCCTGCCCGCTGAAGTCGTGGCGGGACGGCAGAATGGAACGCGCTTGCTGCCGGATGAAGTCGGACTGTGCTGATACGCTGCCTATAAAAGTTTCTCCGCTCCCGCATACACCTCTTCCACTTTCAATGCTGCTGCCGCATGGCCCGGATGCCGTTTCGGGTTCCATTTTTTCATATCATCAAAGATAACGCCTTCTTTGTGGTATTCAATGCTCCCCTTGATCTGATAGGATGTTCCTTCTTTTGTGATAAAAAGGATTGACCCTTTGCTGCCTGCAAAGATATTCTCCAGTGTTTTAGCGAAGTAGTTATTGGCAACCACGATCACCTCTTCACTGAATTTTGATACGCAGGTTGCGTATATCGCATTGGGATTTCCATCTCCATCTACGGTTGATAAAATGATGGGACCTTCCCGATCTTCCCATGCCTTACTGACTTGTTCAGGTAATGCTGCCATAATCTATTTCTCCTGGTGATTTGAATTTTGTCATCCCGGGAGGCTGTTCTTGAGAACACCCTCTGGGACTTATTATACAGCTTGGAAAATTTTGCGCCACTGCAATGTGCCCCAAACACCCTATTCGCTGTCACTTGCGAGCGAAGCGTGGCAATCTCCTCCCCGTTCTCAGGTGGAGATTGCTTTGCCCTTAATGTCGGACTTGCAACGACAAATTTTTAAGGTATTGTTTTACTGAATGGAATTAAAAAAGCCTTCCTGCTAGAAAGGCTCTCTTAAAAACAAAGCTCCTCGCGCCAAAGGTGTGCTGCGCGCACGTGGACTCGAACCACGAACCTAGCGACTAATCATTTCGGTTCAGGCGGTATACATTTTTATAAACTCACGACCCCACGAGAAATGGAGCCCTTTACGCTTGGCACATATTTTACGCTAGAATCCTTTTCCACTAAGAATGTTTCCAATACCTTTATTAGAATTGTTTTTGTTATGTATGGGATTAAATAAATCTCTTATTGCATTTTCTTGGTTTAGTAAATTATATGTAGTTTCAGCAGCATTTTCTACAAATTCAGGTAATCCATCTAAAGTTACGATATGAATAATAGTATAAGGCATTCTGATAATTGGATTTCTCCAAACCAATACACCGGTATCAATTTCTTCTAATATAGGATTATCGTCTTTTTCAAGGTAGTACTCGAATAATTTTCCTTTTATGACAACAACCGGAAATGTAATAGTGCACAATGGGTGTTTTTGTTTAGAATAATCATTTGCAGAATTTGTTAGTGAAAGCGCAGATTTAGCAGCACTTAGACATGCAGAATATGGAATATCTTTTCCATTTGTAAATGCTTGTGTTATTCCGTATCCAGGCCTATAAGGTAATTCTTGAATAATGGAGAATTATAAATTTCTGATTGATCAGAAATTGAATTCAAGTATTTCAATCCATAATCAGATCCAATTCTCTGAGAAACCCGATCGTATGAAAAAAGTCTAATGTCTGATGAAGAAAATATTATCCAGGGTTTATCTATTGAGGTTTTGCATTCAATGTGTAATGAAACTTCAACTAAGTGACTGTTGAATTTCTTTTGGTTAATAGCCAAAATATCGATTTCACGATAATTTTCTGATTCAGGATCAACATAATAATCTGATTGGATTGCTTGAAAACCGGCCTTACGAAATGAACGTGCAACATTAATTTCTAGCGGGTAGCCTTGCTTATTTAACCAGTTTTCAATTTTCGAATTCAGACCATCTGAAGTTTCATTTGTTGACATAAGAATATTTTCTTTTCCTGATTAATTGGATGTTGTTGATAATGCGTATTATCTTAAGCAAAAGTGCTATTTGTAAATTAACTGCATGGTGGATCTATTAATTCAAACAGAGGCTCTTGATTTTTGCCAAGATTTTTTATAGAAATCCATATAGGCGCCATTTCTAAGTTTTTGGCTATTAGCTGGACATTTACTAGACATCTGTCTTGACTCGGTAACCTCAAAGATGCCTGAAAAGGTTTAAAGTCTCTGGTATTAGATATATAACTTTTATCGCAAAAGACATATAAATCACTTTCCCCTTGTTGTCTAATTACAAGGCATAAACCTTCTGGTTTTGAAGATGCCTTAATAATGACATTGAAATCCCCAGGTCTGTCCCAAGGTGGCCCCGAGCGGTCAAGCCAAAAAGGATATTCGTGAGACAAGTTTGTTAAAATATCACATTCTTTATCATAAAATGTTAAGATTGCGTGAACAGGTTCGGTATCACAGATTGTCTTTTTAGGTACTTTACTATTTCGGAACATAATATAATATCGCTCAACAGTCTCTCCTGGTTTATTACCCCTATATATATGAAAAGGATCTTCTTTCTTGAAACCATCGAAAATTATATTGGGTGTAGTGTTATCTTTCTGTATTAATTCCATTTTGAGAATAAATATTTGAATTACTAAGATTGCAAATACCAACCCCCATTTAATTTGAGTGTTTGAGTCGAGAACATTTAAAACAACATCTCCCACTATCATCACAAAAATTGCTAATATTGTGGGAATCAAGTCTTTTATTTTTATATCCATATCACCCCATCTTTTCAATAGCAGCTAAATATTTTTATTCTTCAATATTTCTATTTCATCAATCCCTTGAGCTTGGAAAGCTGCTCTTAGACTATTTCTAGCTTCCATGACCTGATGATAAATTTTCTCAATTTCATCGGCATAAGAAAAAACGGCATTGACCAAAATTTTGATGTCCTCATCAGGCAACTCTCCCTTACTTTCTGCTTTAGCAGTCAATTGTTGCAAAGCAACTAGCATTTTGGTTTGATCAATGATTGTTTGTTGCATTTCCAAAGGCACACTACGAATATATGCTACTAGATCATCAATAGCCTCTGTGCTGTAATTTTCCCCGAAAAAATATTCGACTGGTTTATTTACAACAGATGCAATTGTAAATAAATCAGCAGCGCTTACCTGAATTTTCCCTCTTTCAATATCTGACACAGTAGCAGCAGTTTTATTAAGAAAAGCCGCTATATCAGCCTGCGTCATTCCCCGTTCTCGGCGAACCAGCCGTATCTTGTTAGCAATCTCTTCGTTTATCATAGCACTCACTCGGTAATTACTTGATTTATTACTATTATAAAGCAAATACCCTTGCCTAAACTCGGCCTATGGTGTATATTCGTAATTAGCTTTTACCTGATATTCTAAGTAAATTACCGTATTACGAAACAGGTAAAACCTGCCCGTCGGTCGGTGGATCGCCTTCGCCACAGGCTGAAAGCCGCAGGGCAAGAGTAGGTGTCAAGGGTGAGCGGCAGCGAAGCCAAATAACAAATTCTCATCGATGCCAAGCCGAAAACATTCGGTTCAATGGAGAAGATATGTATCAAGATTACAATGATGAAGAAACTATTATTAGGGAATATCTGCGAGAGACAGAGCGAAAAAACTGGCCGGACTTTCTCAAAAACTGCCGGTTGTTAGGCTTGCCCCCAAGTAAAGATGACCCGATGAATTGGCGATGGGGTTTTGAAGCCGATATGTATTATCGTCTACCGTCTCAGGTTATTGATCAACTCATAAACTATTTATTCTTACGATAAATGCTTTTAAAGAAAAAGTTCTTGACAAACCCCTCGATAGGGCTACGAAGCCGGGAATATTAATTTCAATTCAAGCAATATGCAGCATCCTCAAACTATCTCCGATTTCAAGGCGGTTAGTCTAAACGTCATGCACTCCAGCACACAGGTAACAGATGAATTCTACTCGGTGCTATCTGTTGCAGAACTGCAAAACAGGATCCAAAATCTTGGCAACCAGCCAGGCCAAGAAGAAAGCCAGGAGGAATTATTCAAAGAATTTGAAGCATTTTTGAGATGGAAAAAAGGCCAAAATTGAAGCCTTTATATACCTCATCTAAAAGCATAAATGAAACCAAGGTCTGAGCCAGGTTTTTCCTTCATCTTAACTTGAGGGAAATAGTTCTTCAAAAAATCTGCAAGCTCTTTGGCAGAATGATTTGCTATATTTTCATGATATTCCATTGCAAGTTTTTCGATTTTTTTCAAGGTTTCAGGATTACTGTTCATGATAATGTCGTATTCAGCGCCTTCACAGTCCATTTTTAAGAAATTTATCTTAGGTAAATTTTCCAAAGCTTTTTCTAATGAAAATGCTTGCACACGGATAGATTTAGATAATTTTCTTTTGGTAACAGGATCAATACCTGTAACTGAGTGGCGGGTACTGGTATTTGATTGGAAAAGTTCAATATATCCATCCTTTGCCCCCAGGGCTGCGTTATAGAGTTGGACATTGTCCCAGCGGTTGGCAGATACAAAGGCTTGAAGAATTCTGTAATTCTCAGAATCAGGTTCAAAGGCTACAATGCTGTTTTTTGTGCGAAGAGCTGCATAGGCAACAAAAACACCACGATGAGCACCTATATCTACAATCACATCATTAGAGTTTATAGCAAAGCCTGAGGGGCAGTATTCTTCTCCCAGGAATATTTCAGTAGCCATACTCCAGACAATGTGGTCTGCATTATCAAAATTTACTCCTTGGATAGAGAAAGCAGTTGGCTTTTGTTTGAAACGAGCTGTAAAGAATGACAGCCCATCTTTAAAAGAGACTTTCTTACTCACTACCTTAGAAACTAAATCAAGTAACCACTGACCTTTCATGTTTTCAGTCCTCACCTCATAGAAATAATATGTGCGTTAAACGCAGTTGAGATTATTATACAGAAAAACAACAGATTATTGTTGTTGATAAGAACAATTATCTTAAAAAGAACGGCACACTTTTTCGAAAAGTGCGCCATTTTTGGATAAAAAAGCTCCTCGACGTGGACTCGAACCACGAACCTAGCGGTTAACAGCCGCTTGCTCTGCCAATTGAGCTATCGAGGAATGCGTTGGCAATTATAGCGTCAAGCCTCGGAATCTGTCAAGGAAAAACCTCTTTTCACAGGCCTAAAACAAGCCTACAAATTAAAGCGGATATTGATCACATCCCCATCCTGGACGACGTATTGCTTGCCTTCCAGGCGCAGCCTGCCCTTGCCTTTGGCCTCATTCAGGCCGCCCAGTTCCAGCAGTTCATCATAGCTGACCACCTCGGCGCGGATGAAGCCTTTCTCCAGGTCGGAGTGGATCACGCCCGCCGCCTCGGGGGCCATGGCGCCGCGGCGCACGGTCCACGCCCGCACCTCGTCCGGCCCGACGGTGAAGAAGGACAGCAAGCCGAGCAGGTCATACGACAGGCGGATCATGCGGTTCAGGCTGGGTTCGGTAATGCCGTACTCTTCCAAAAAGACGGCTGCATCCTCCGGCGGGAGCTGGGCGATGTCCATCTCCAGGCGTCCCTGCAGGTCCACTATCTGGCAGTTTTCCTGGTCAAAATCGATCTTGGGGGCTGCCTGGCCTTCAGATAACGTCAGCACCACCAGCATCGGTTTCAGGCTCAACATGCCGAAACCGGAGAGGGTTTTGATCTCCTCTGCGCTCAGGTCCATCTCGCGCAGCGGTTTTTCTTCGGACAATGCGCTGTGCAGACGCTCAAACAGAGCCTGTTCACGCGCCACGGCGGCTTTATCCCGGCCGCCCTTGCGCCCTTCTTCGTTGAGCCGTTCCAGTTTGCGCTCAGTGGCCACCAGATCGTTGATGATGAACTCCCCTTCCATGGTGGCGATGTCGCGCTGCGGGTCAATGCTGCCCGCCTGATGGGGCACGTTCTCGTCCTCAAAGCAGCGCACGACATGGATGAAGCCATCCATCTGCGAGAGCTGGTTGAGTAAATTACCGGTGATGCCGGTTTTCCCGGCGCTGCCATCCAGACCGGCAATGTCAGCGTAAGTTACCTTGGCATAGATGGTTTTCTTCGGATTGAACATCTCCGACAGGCGGTCGACCCGAGGATCGGGCACGTCCACCACGGCGGTATGCACCTCGATCTTGCCGGTGATCATGCCCGTGGGCACATCCCCGCCAGTCAGTGCATTAAATAGTGTAGTTTTCCCGGACTGGGGAAGTCCTATAATTCCCAGGCGCATATTCTCTTAAAATCCTTGACCCTTCTGAAAAGATTAGATATACTAGATGCGCAATGCCGAAGTGGCGGAACTGGCAGACGCGCGCGACTCAAACTCGCGTTCCCTTACGGGATTGTGGGTTCAATTCCCACCTTCGGCACTGGCTGCAAAATTATATCACAGGCCCTTTTGGGCCTGTGATTGTTTAAAAACAACTGTATGAACGACTGAAATCGTCACGACAAAGAAAGCCACAAGATGCGCACTCATACACTTTGACAAGCTTACACTGTGCAGCGTACTCTGTACAGCGTACTCTGTACAGTGCAGGCCCCAAAAAACCAGATCCGCCCATTTGCAGGTACGAATTTATTTGTTATGCACGCAATCCACAGAAAAAGTGCTGCCCCAATCCATCCTGGGACAGCCATGAGCAGTCAAGTTTTGTAGGATCAGGCTTTGTTGTCGTTGCGGGGAGGGTTATAACCCGACGTGGCCACCGCAGGCGTCCACCAAAGTAAGGCGTAATCCCGGGATGGGGATTGCTACACCCCCCTTCGGAGGGTTCGCAATGACATCTGCAACAGTGTTTCATTTCATAGTTTCTACATCTTTTGACTGCTCCCGGACAGCCCTTCAGCTCAACTTAATTCAAGATTACTTGCCAAGCCCGGCAATGAACCATTCCACGTTCTCCTGCAAGTCTTCATCCACAACCTTGCCCTTCTTCCGCAAAGTTCTGAAAATCGCCCGGTGATTGTTCCCAAACCGCTCTACCGTAGTACCAATCAGGCGCAGCTCCTCTGCCCAGGCTTCCATCTCTGCCCGGGTGAGCGGCTGGTCGGCATGCGCAGGCAGATAATACTGTGCGTCAAAAGCCAGCAACCGTTCCAGCAAGGGGAACAGGCGGCGAGTTGTGTAATAAGGCGGGTCTTCATAAATAGCGTAATACATGCAGTCGCCCAAAAAGACGACTCCATCCCCCGGCACAAACACCACCGTTGAATCACTGCTATGGTCGCCGCCCACATGCACCAGCTCCACCACCAAATCACCCAAATCGATGGTCATAAGATCAGTGAAAGCGATCTCCGGGGAACGTATCTCAAGGCGGCCGCGCATGGCGTTGGAAAACTCAACCTTCATCATGTCCCGGCAAAACGCAATCTCCGTCCCCTCGGCCACGCGCTGGTCCAGAGCCTTGTCCCGCCAGTTGAGTTTTGCCATCGCAGCCACGGTTTTTGCTGTCTCTTCATGCGCCACCATCGGAACCGGGAGCGCAGAACCGCCAAAAACATGATCCCAATGCCAGTGAGTGACCGCCGCAAACACAGGTGGAGATGTCTTGAGCGGGGCCAACGCCGCCAGGAACGACTCAACGTGCGCAGGAGAATTGCCTGCCTCAACGATCAACGTGCCTTTCTCACCAACGACAGCACCCATCACCGGACGATCACTTTCCTCAAAAGGCGGGGTCCAATACACGCGCGGCGTGATCTGATTCATCTTTAGTGCTGCCGCCGCGGCGCGCACCGCCTCACTCCGACGCAGCATCAACAACCTCTGCCATGATCGCCACCTCGGGCGCATTCTGCCATTGACGTTTCACCCAGCATGTTCCTGCAGAACGCTCCAGAGCTTTGAGATATTTTTTGGGAAAGCCCTCTCCCACCTGCACCTTAACCTGAATCCGATCAATCATCCTGGTCTCAAGGTTGGTGTGATAGATCACACGCATATCTTCAATGTGCAGGCCGCGTTCTTCACAAAAGGACAATACCGCACTGCCGGTGCAGGCTGCGATCGCCCCCAGGAAATAACTGCCGGGTGCCATATATTCGCCCTGACCGCCTTTTTTGGGAGACACATCCGTGCAAAAAGAATGTGAGCCGTAATGAACGTCCACGCGATGCCCCAGACCAGGGAAACTTACTTTCATTTCAAACTGCTCATCCATGCTCAAACCTTTCCTCAATAATATCAACCGCAGTAATGATAACCACAGAATTGATGTATTAATATGAACAAAACCCCGGTAAGTCTACCATGACCTGAATCAAATCGCGGGAATTTTTTCTTCCGAAAATTCAGAACTCTCAAAGAATGGGCGAAACCTCATCCGGCGTATCCGCTGTCCGGCCGGGCACACGGCCCGTCAGCATCGACAGCACACCCCGCATCTGGCCTCCCAGCAGCCACAGCATGCTCAAATGACCAAAGACATGCGCCAGCAGGCCGCTGGTCAACATCCAGCGATCCAGTTGGATCAGCAGCAGGCTCCCGAAGCACCATGCAACCACCCCCGGCTGTAATCGCCTCCAGGCCATCCAAACCAGCACGGGCAGCAGGAAGAATACATAATGGTGATACCACATGATGTTGGCAGACAGCATCATCGACAGAGATGCGATGATAAAGAAAGGTTCCCGCACCCGCAGCAGATACGCCCCCAAGGCAGACAGACTTAACACTAACACAAAATACAAGGTAGCCAGACTCTGCAAGCTTTGTGCATGGGCAGCATCCACCCAGCCTGCCACGAACAACTTCGACACCAAAGACTGGGGGTTCAAACCCAGCGGAAGCTTTTCCAACAGCGTCTGAAAGACGCTCAAATACTCGATCAACGGCTGCCAGCCGTAGCGCAGAACAGCCAACCCGCTCAAGATAACCACTCCGGCCAGAGCCGCAGCCGCCGTCTTCCAGCGGCGGTTCGCCAGCAAATACGCCAGCAGCAGCGCCGGGCTGAGCTTGGTCACAATCCCCAATGCCAACCCCATCCCGCCCCATACCGGTCGCGATGCCTCCCAGATAAAAAGTAGAAACAATCCGAACTCGGTGATCATGTTGATCTGACCCGCGTGCAGCATCTCCAGCACAGGCGCAAAGCCCAACGCCAGCGGGAACCACCACCACACCTGGCGCAGCGTCAGGCGATAATGGCGCGCCACACC
>JAIOTF010000042.1 GCA_021107195.1 Anaerolineaceae bacterium
ATCATTGCCCCAGATGTAGCGGAACAGCCATAGGACCAGTCAAAAACAGGCACTTCAGAGATGATGTTGATGCCAGCCTCTTTATTCGGCACCGGCAGTGAAGTACTGCTGCGTTCGATAGCGTATCCCTCAGGTGGTTTTGGCGGGCCGCCGATCGTGTTTTTTATGATTGTATTCCCATCGAGAGATCCAGCCTGTTCGGAAGAAAAATAGGGATTGTCGGGTTCTGGCGGCGGGGGATCTGCTTCAAATTTCTGGAATTCTGTTATCGCTGTTTCAGCAAAAACTGTTGCCGGTGTGGATAAGGCAAAAAGCATTGTCAGTACAAGCGTAAAATTAATAATGATAATTCTTTTGCGCATTTTTAGCACCCCTTTTGATCTGGTGTGAAATGACGGCTTTTGTGAAATGGTGCGACACATTCCATGAAAAGTGGTTTGTATCGTTTTGTTTTCAGCCTCTTATTTTTATTGATTTCTCAAAGTTAATGTTATCCCATTTTATTATTTTGGGCTTTACATTTGGTTATCAATGTTATTCAAAGTTTTGGCAAACAAAATTTGACATCTGTCTTGAGGCTGTGGTGTGTTTTGATGTCTGGCATAACCAAAATCCGTCTCGTTCACTGTGTGGCGCAGGCGATGCAAGGATCGAATGCGCGTACGACGCGGCCTACGGCTTTTTCCAGTTCCAGGTTGACCTGGTCGGTGTCGATATAGCGCCGGGCAGCCACTTTCAGAGCGTGTTCGATGGCGAGCATGTTATGCACGGTGGGGATGATGAATTCTGCGCCGGCGATTTTGCCATTTTGAATCGTGTAATGATGGATCAAAGGACCGCGAGGTGCTTCAACCAGACCATAGCCTTCGCCATCGCGAGGGGTATAAGGGAGGTTGGTGTTTTCGTTATCAAGCGGGTCATTCAGGATTTCAATAGCTCTCTCAAAAGCGTAGACCAATTCAATACCGCGACATAGATCAAAGAGCAGAATAGGATGAGCGGGTTTGCCGTATACGTTTTCCAGGCGTTTAAGGTATGTGTCTGCTAATGGTGTTTCAAGCGAGGAGACCATATTCATGCGAGCCAGGCTGTTCGCGCGCAAAATCTTACCCTGGAAATTGCTCTGACCGGCATAACTGTAGATAGTTTCTTCATAGTTCAGATAGCGGCGAAATTCACTTGGTTGAAAATCTTCGACAATGTTACCTTCAGGTGCCATAATACGAATGGAAGCATTATCGAAGTCGGGTTTGGTTTCTCTTGTGGAGGCAATGTAAAAAGCGGGGGCATCATCGCCCCAGGTGCCAATGCGCTCGCGCATCCGGGCGGACATTTCCCAATATGTATCGACCAGTTCACCGGCTCGTGGCAGCAATTTTTCCAGCCGCACAAGCATAGCATCTGCATTTTCCCTGTTGATTCCGCTGGTCATCCCGCCAATAACGGCCTTGACGGGATGAATGAACTGCCCGCCGGCCAATGAAATGA
The DNA here is from genome assembly GCA_021107195.1 of Anaerolineaceae bacterium. Taxonomy (GTDB): domain Bacteria; phylum Chloroflexota; class Anaerolineae; order Anaerolineales; family Anaerolineaceae; genus SMBSF63. The sequence continues at coordinate 1,489 of JAIOTF010000042.1, forward strand.
GATCTGTGCCAATTTTGCGAATGCGCAAAGCACATTGAGCGATGTTGAACTGTGTTTCATTGGAGGCTTCTTCAGTAGACATGTGAAAGATGCTGTCGACACCCACACGATCGGGCATTGTAAAAATAAAGAGGGAAGTGGCCTGATTTTGGATCAATTGACCTAACAGAAGCAGGTTTCTGATCTTTCGGGCGAGGGGCGGCGGGGTAATGCCATAGGCGTCTTCCAGAGCCTTTACCGCAGCGACATGATGTGCGGTGGAGCAAACGCCGCAGATGCGGGGCGTGATGACAGGCATTTGTTCTGCGGGAACGCCCTGCACAAAATGCTGGAAACCGCGCATTTCGGTTGCCTGGAATCGGGCGGAAACGACTTCACCGGCCTGTACCTCGATGACAACGCGGGCGTGGCCTTCGATACGACTGATGGGAAAGGTTAATGTTGTCATGGTTAAAGTACCTTCTCTTTGGGGCGCGGCGGTTTGCCTGTCTGGTTATAGTCCGAGAACTGGAACAGAAACAGAGACAGTTGTGGCGAGCGGAGGGTTTCGTAAATTTCTTCCGGTGGGATATTGGTCATTTTCTCAAAAACACGCTGGATGCTCTTCAACCATGCGCTGGAATCTTTTTCAATGAAAGCATCTGAGGGGCCCCGGCAGCCAACGCAGGGGTGGCCGGGTTTGGTGCAGAGTGCATTGCAGCCACCGCGGGTGGATGTGCCGACGCAGGGATAGCCCTGATTGATGAGGCAGATGTCGGGCAGGACTTCTCCGGCCTGAAAACCGACAAAATGTTCAGGTTTCATATCGGGAACTTTTTTACGACCGCATTCCTGGCAGACCGTTTTGGAAGGCTTGAAATCTTCTTTTTCGAGGAGGAGTGCCATGAACAGCTCTGGTGTGGGGGGGCAGCCGGGTAAGTAGAGGTCTACTTCGATGAAGTCATCAATGGGCTGACTGCGCGGCAGCAGGCGTGGCAGGTGGATGCGTTCTTCCTGGGAGAGAAAGACCTCGCGAACTTCATCGCGATTACCCAGATTGGATATGCCGCCGGAGATGGCGCAGGTGCCAACTGCGACAACTTTTTTTGCTCGCTTGGCTGCTTCACGCAGGTGATGAATATCTTCGTTATTGCGCACGCCTCCACTAACCAGGAGGACATCCACGTCTGGCACACTGTATGCAGAAACAACCAATGGCATGTAGACCAATTGATATTGATCAATCCATTCGTCTGCATTCAGTAAGGACACTTCACAGCCGGCGCAGCCAGAGAGCTGCAGCACGGCGAATTTTGGCATTTTGTATTGCTTCATGTCTCCATCCTGATATGGTTCTCAAATTTATGTATTGGTATTTTGATTTTACCAGAGGTGCTGTTTCAAGGGGCATGGGTGGCCAAATTCGCAATGTCTCCATTGGTAATGGTCATTGGAACGAAGGGTGTTTTGGCGTCGGGCGGCAGATGATTTCAACAATCCTGATATCAAAGAAGGCATAAGTGTTTACCGGAAGGACAATGGCCGCCAGATCAGCTCCGTGGCCGGTGCCAGCGATTGATATGACAGGTTCACCAACGTTGACTAATCCTGCATCGGCCGCCATCATCGCGATCTCGATGACGACTTTCATTCCTTCCCCGTAAATGCGCAGAGTATTAGCAATGATATCGTCTGTGACGGCTGTTCCCAATTGTTTTCGAACCGCCCGGTTGACACCGCCAAAAGCATGCTGGCAGGTGAGAATGGTACCACCGGCGGCCTCGATTGCAGCACGGTTTTCTGGTGTTAATTCCTGGGTATTTTCACCCTTGAATCCGCAAGCATGACTGACGATAATCACTTTTTTGCCTTGAAAAGTACGGGCAGCAAGCGCTCCGCTTTCGCCAAAAGTGGTGGCAACCAGGATGGCATTGATGTTGAGCTGGTCGGCGCGTTGGGCTGCCAATTCCAGCGTGCGAGACGTGTTTTCTTTGCCGGGTTTGTCGAAATAAACGGTTGGGGCAATAAACTCGGACATGGGGTCCTCCTCAATTGGAATGAATAAAAATTGCCGTGAGACATGTACGTCCCACGGCTTTATCATACTATGTGATTTTCGGATTGAACACTTCAACTGCTATTCTTCAGGCTCTGTGCTTTCCTCTTGATCTGCTTTTTGGGCTTTGCGTTTTTTACGGCGGCGAATGAAGAAGCGGATAACAAGCCAGATGGGCACGAAGATGATCGCCAGGACGGGGATGATGAAGATGACGATCCAGATCAGGGCGGAAGTAATGGATTTCAGCGCATTGATCAGTGCTTGGAGGGCGTCACGGGCGATGCCTTGCGGCTGCCATTTTCCAATGGTCAACGGGCGAATGGCTTCCTGGGCCTGGATCTTGACTGTGATTGCAGAAAGGCGTGAAGCTTCGTCGTAATAAGTGATTTGTCCTTTCAAGACTTCAATTTCTTCCTGTACCTGTACCAGGCGGTTGTAAACATTTAACACTTCGTCGGTTTTGTAGGCTTCATCCATGATCTTTTCCAACTGGTCAGCCGCATTTTCCAGGTTGCGCAGCCGGGATTTCAGATCGGTATATTCCCGGGTTACGTCTTCTCCGGTGACGGTCTCATTCAGGATATCTTTATCTCCGTCCTCGACAAGTGATTTAATTTTATCCAGACTGCTGGTCAGGCTTTCTGCTGGCACACGAATGGTGATATCAGCTGCTGGCACTTCCAACCCGTTTTCGGTATAAGATTTATACAGGTAGGAATTAACCACAAATCCGCCCAGGTCTTCAGCCATTGTCACAATGTAGTCCATTGCCTCAGCGGGATTATTAACAACGATGGAAAGGTTGGCGTTTTTGATCACAATACGTTGAACGGCTACTTGATCAACATTGGAAGTGAAGTTGGAGTGAGACTCTTCTACTGCCATTTCCTGTTCCATTCCACTATCGTATGCTGCTGAGGGCGCTTCAGCCATAATACCTTCGGTGAAGCCAATTTCTGGCGATGCCATTTTGGCAGATGCGCAGCTCGACAACAGAACGGCGAATAAGGCCAAAAGGATCAATGCTTGCTTTTTCATTTTTTCTTCTCCTCTATCTTGCGAACATCTTGTTGGATTACCTTAATTATAGAACGTTTGCAGAAATAAGAAAGTTCCCAATCCAGGGAACTTTCTTGAAAATAGATATTCATATTAAAGATTGATTTGTTTACCAACCATCGATCAGACGCAGTGCGTGGCGCTCAGGCAGGCCATTTGCAAAGATCCTTTGTTGTACGCTGGCGATATCATAATCGACGCGCCGTGCTTCCCAGATATTGGTTTCCGTGTTGAAGATGGCGTATGCGGCGCGCGAATCCTGGTCACGTGGTTGACCGACAGAACCAGGGTTGATGATCATCCTGTTCTCCAGAATGATGTTTATATCAGCGTTAATCAATTCCCAACTGATCTTTTGTGTAGTGCCGTCATCTTTCATCAGAAAGGATAATGGCAGGTGGGTGTGCCCGACAAAGCAGAAAGGTGTATCAAAATGGTTGAAATTGATGGTGGCGGTGTAGAGGTCCATCAAGTATTCCCAGATTGGATTGCGGGGGCTGCCGTGTGCCAGGGTTACTGAGTCTTTCAGAATTTTTTCCGGTAATGATTGGAGAAAACCCAGATTTTCCGAGGTGATCACAGAACTTGTCCATTCACTGGATAGACGAGCGTCACGATTGAAGGTATTGATATCGATCCGACCAAGAAGAGCAGCATCGTGGTTGCCAAGCACGCAGCTTAGTTTTGGCAAGGATTTCAGGTGGTTGATGCATTCATTAGGGTCTGGGCCATACCCAACCAGATCGCCTAAACACCAGACCTCGTCAATGGCAGGCGCATCGTTTATGACTGCCTCAAGTGCGGTAATATTCGCGTGGATGTCTGAGATGATTAATATCCGCATAATTTACTCTTTTGCCTCAGGGGTTGGGGTTGGGTGTG
>JAIOTF010000065.1 GCA_021107195.1 Anaerolineaceae bacterium
GCTGTTGACTTTCTCGCTGCATCTCTGCCAGGATCGCCAACTGGAATATTTGTTTGCTGCGTCTCTAAAGCCTGAATTGGAGCAATTTCAAGTTGAACTTGAAAAAATAATGGGGCCAGCGGTGTCGCAAAAATAATAATGCGATTTAACGAAGCAGCAGGGGGATTGCCCCAGGCCGGGTCATTTCAAGCAAATTTGTTGGAAAACGACCTGCCAGGATTGGCAATATGCAATTAAGCATGGATTTTAATCAAAACATGCCGCTTGGGCAAATAGTATCCAATGCTTTGTTGGATAGTATCCAATGCTTTGTTGGGCGCCATCCAATAAAAACGTTGGACAATGTCCGCCCTTACGAAAACGCCTATATTTTCTGAGGGTCCTGTTTATCCGCAGGTGAGAGTGTTAACTTATAATGTGAACCTCAATAATTTTGGATTATAATTTCATAGATCTAATTTTGCTTATAATCTCTTTTTGACCGTTTTCCGCTGAAAAATATAGACGGTAAACATTTTCGGAAATAAGTGATGTTTTTTCTTCCTTGAGTACATATAAAGGATTTGTTTGTGACGTATACTGCTGGTTTATGGCCTTTCATTACAGCTTCCATCATCATGGGTGGACTAATAGTATATGGCTGGCGTTTCCGCAAAATGGAAACCGGTGTCTACTTTTTCTTCCTGATGATCTGTGCTTTGCTTTGGGTTGGCTTTTTTGTTTTTGAAATAGCATGCAACACCCTGCAAGCCAAACTATTCTTTGTCAATATCGAATTCCTGGGGATCGGCCTCTTACCTGTGGCCTGGGTATTCATGGTCCTGTCTTATACCGGGCAAAGCATGACCTGGAAGAAGATACTTCTCTGGCTGGTGCTGCCCACTATAGATATCATCATTATCTGGAGCAATTCCCTCCATCATTGGTTCATGGGCAATCCCCAGATTATGTACAATTTAGCCCCATTCCCGGTACTTAACCTCGATTATCAATTCTGGTTCTATTCTATTCACGCCCCCCTCGGCTACATCTACATCGCTGTAGCAATCATCCTGCTGGTTCGCGCCATGATAAAAATGGACAGAATATATCAATGGCAATCCGGTTTTATGCTGCTTGCCTTGATATTGCCCACCACGGTCGATGTTTTATATTATTTTGGCATCTCGCCGTTTCCATATTTTAACTACTCGACGGCTGTTTTCAGTATCTCCGGATTGATCCTGATCTGGATTCTCTTCCGCTTCCGATTTCTCGACCTGCTGCCGATCGCGCGTGATACGGTGATCGATAATCTCGAAGACAGCATTATCATTTTTGATCACAAGAAACGCCTGGTCCATATCAATCCCGCCGCGAGGAAATTGTTTGATATCTCGCCGGACATGTTGGGTCAGACCATCGACAAAACGCAAAACGAGTATCTGCAAAAGATCAGCACCTTACTTCAAGAAAACAAATCCGAAATAGACATCGAAATCGGTGAAGAGCAAAGCAAGCATTTTGATTCACAAGCCACCCCGGTACTCAGCCGCCGGGGTTTGCATATCGGATGGGTGGTTACCTCTCACGATGTCACTGAAAGAACGCGGATCTTCCAACAGGTTCAGGATCTATCCGTACGGGATAATCTCACCGGGATCTATAACCGCCGGCATTTCTTTGAATTGAGCCAACGTGAATTGCTTCGCATCCAGCGATCGCAAAATTCTTCAGCATCGGTGGTGATGATCGATCTGGATCATTTCAAGCAAGTCAATGACAATTATGGACATGCCGCCGGAGACCAGGTTTTGATTCTCCTTACGCAGACCATCCTGGAGCAACTGCGCAAGTATGATATCTTTGGACGCATTGGTGGAGATGAATTTACGCTCCTGCTCAACGATGTTTCTGCCGGTGAAGCGCTGAACATTACCAATCGCTTGCGCACCTCCATTGCCGCCCTGCGAATTCCTTTTGAAGCGCAGGTCATCTCAATTACTGCCTGTTTTGGTATCGTCTCATCCCAAATTCTGGAGAAAAATGACCTGACCATTGAAAGAATGCTGAAACTGGCAGACAAAGCATTATATGAGGCCAAGAAGCAAGGCCGCAATTGCACGGTCGACTTCAAAAAATGATTCTGCTGCACTGTTCCAAAAGCAGTTGTGTCGAATCATTACTTCGATATCCGCTATTGAGGTTCACATAAATCTGTTAATACTCAATTCTCTGTGCGAGAAAGAAACAAATAAAAAAGGAATCCTGCGTAAGAGCGGATGCTATCCAACAAAGCATTGAATGTTGCCCACCCAAGCTGTAAGATGAATAAAACCAATGCTTTGTGGCAAAAAGCCAATCTTTGTAGACATTTTTCCAATTAGTCTGATTAAACATTCCCCGACACTGGGGCAATCCCCCCTCCCCCCCTCTGACAAGGGGGGCGAAAAGTTAACCAATTTATGCGAAGGTCAATAATATTCCCGCAGATTCAAAAACCACGGCCAGGCCGTGGTTTTTTTCTTCAATTTCTGCCCTTTTTATATCGGTTCTTTGGCTGCGCGTGCCAGCATTTCGATATTCTCCGGTGGCACGTCCGGGAGAACTTTTTCATGGCTGGGGCTGATGATCAACTGCGGCGCCAGCAAGCGGCGCACGCGATGCACCTCAGCCCGCACTTCCTCCGGCGTGCCATAGGGCAGAATGCGCTGAACATCGACCCCGCCCAGAAAAGCAATGCGCCCCTTGAATTCGCGGGCAAGGGTTTCGGCGTCCATATTGCGCGCCCGGGCCTGCAATGGGTGAAGGCAATCAATGCCAATATCGATCAATTGATCGATGATCTTATACACCGAGCCGCAGGAATGCAGGATGACCTGATAGCCATAGCGATGCCCTTGGTCAGTAAAGGTCTTCATCCACGGCTTGAGAAATTCTTCAAACTGTTTGGGGCCGGAGATAAGGTCCAACTGGGTGCCCATATCGTTGCCAAAGAAATAGCCATCGATCTCATCCCCTGCTGCCTTGAAGAGCTGCTCGTTCGCCTGATAATAAAAATCACAAACCCTGTCTGTGACGGCATGTACCACTTCAGGATGGGTATACATCTTGATCAGGTAATTCTGCATGCCAAAGAGATCCATAATGTCAATATAATACTGCGTCCAATAGCCGCTGGCACGGTAGGCGCCACCCGCTTTGCGTAATTCTGCCAGGGTCACATCCACATTGAGGTACTCGATATTGGGCCATTCGTAATCATCGACCTCTTTCGGGTCGGTAACATCTGCAAAGGGTCCTGCCTGGCCGTGGGCTGTCTTTTCAAAACCCAGGTCAAATACTGCCCGGCCGCGCGGGTGCTGATAAAAACCCGGAACGTGATGAGGCGGTATCCAGCGAAAATCATCATCCAGCACATGACGAAGATCTTCATCAATGGAAACACCAAAATACGACTCAAGCGCCGGCCAGATGTCTTCATGCGGATTGCCCAGCCAGAATCCACAAGTATCCGCCGGTTCACCGGCAATGAGAGCGCGAACGCGTTGTCGGCCATTCATCAGGGACTCCTCTTTAGCAAAGTTAAAGTAAGTAACCTGAGCTGCGGATAAGAAAAATGCACTTTTTGTAGTGACGAATAAATTCGTCAAGTCTTGAATTCGATGACGGAAATAACGATTGAAGTCGTTACTACAATGTTATCCGCAATTCAGGTTAAGCATACAACTCTGGCGGGATCAAAAGACCCCACCAGACAAAACATTTTCAGTGTAATGCTTCTATAGTTTAGCCGAAGCGGGCTTCCCACTGGTTCATAATGGCTACCGTGCGGGTTGCACCAAAGCGGGTGACACCCAATTCACGCACAGCCAGCGCATCTTCAAGGCTGCGCACGCCCTGAGCGGCCTTCACCTCAACTTTATCGCTGACGGCATCACGCATGACCTTCAATTGATGCAGCGTGTAACCGGCGGGTGCAAAACCAGTGCTGGTCTTAACAAAAGACACACCGGCGGCCTCGGCCATCTGGCAGGCTTTGGTCAACTTGTCATCATCCGTGAGAAAATAAGCCGTCTCAAAAATGACCTTGACGGGTGCGCCCTGGGCGGCGTCCACAACGGCTTTCATATCAGCCTGGACATAGTCATACTCGCCGCTGAGAAACATACCCAGATTCATGACCATGTCAATCTCGCCTGCGCCATCTTCGATGGCCTGGCGGGTGGCAAAGACCTTGGTCTCGGTGGTGTCATAACCGAAGGGAAAACAAATCACGGGATCGACGAGCACGTCTGTGCCTTTACACATTTCGGCAGTCAGTTTGACCCAGCAAGGTTTGATAGTTACCGTAGCAACATCATATTTCAAAGCAATTTCGATGCCCGCAATCGTATCTTGTTTGGTCACAGTGGGCTTGAGCAAAGAATGATCGATCATCTTTGCAAGTTCTTTTTTGGTAATCATTGACAAATTCCTCCATATTCTTAAGTAAACCAATTAAACTGCTTATCATTTCATAACAAAGTTCCGCGTATTCTCTGAAGTACAGCCTCATTATAAATCAGTATTTATCATTTTACA
>JAIOTF010000069.1 GCA_021107195.1 Anaerolineaceae bacterium
CACTCCCGGAATCATCCACCAGCGCCGAATTGCGCTGTTCGATCACCCAATCGGCAATGCGTCGTTCAGAAGGACGTGCCGAGTGACGTTTTTCGAGTTTCATCCACTCTGTATAACTGCCGCGGTGGTAAATCTTGCCCGTGTCTTGTGAAAGCAAGATCATGCTGTGTTCCGCGCCCAAAGACTCATTCAGCACAGCCAATGCCCGTCCCAATACCTGATCCATATCCAGGCTGGCTGAAAGCTCGGTAATGATCCGCAGCAAGGTCTCCGTGTTCTGGTGCTCCTGACGCAGTTCCTGAGTGCGTTCTTGTACCCGGCGTTCCAGGTTGCGTGTCAGCCGCCGAGTCTCCCGGAAGAGCAATGCATTCTGGACAGCGATGGCAGCCTGATTGGCAATCGTGCGCGCCAGCTCAATCTCTGCCGGGTTATGACGGTGTGGTTCATTTCGATGCAAGAACAACCATCCTTCAAAATTGGCTCCGGCCAGCAGCGGCACAATCAGAATTGAGCGCACCTGGCGCGGCTCACAATACAAAGGATACAACTCTGTCAGTTCAGGTTCCTCAGCAGCATCTTCTGTACTGAAAATACCTGTCGAATCACGCAAACGTTTCAACAACGGTGTTTCGGGCAATACCTTCAGCGTAGATGTCTCCAATTCAGGAACCTCTATCAGAAGCTCATATTCTCCTTTGGCATTTAACATCACCGCAGATGCGCCAGAACCTTCCATCGCATTTATCAACTGGCAGCATGCGCTCTTCAAGAGCACGTCCATATCCAACGTCGAGCCCAATTCCACCGAAAGCTCGTTGAGCAATGCCAATCGCTTTGAACGTTGATCCAGTTCCACTGTTCTGCGTGTGCTTTCAGAGAACAATCGGGCATTTTCAAGAGCCACTGCGGCTTGCCCGGCAAACGTTGTGGCGGCCCGGACATGATCGGGTTCGTAATATTTGGCTTCGCGCTTTTCCAATGCAATCACACCAATCAGTTCAGATTTTGCAATCAGGGGAATCCCCAGCCATGAGAAGTATTCCGGCTCGATCAAAGACGGAAAACGATCATCCAAACGCACATCACCGACATTGATCGCCTGATATGTATCGATCATTTTCTGGAACAAGAGACTGTCATCAATAAAGACCGAGATATCTTCCCGGCTTTCGTTATCCATAAAGCCTCTTGCCGCAGCGATAAACAAACTTTCCCCGGAGCGAAGCCACAGCGTCGCAGTATCGTAAGAAATCACCGACTGCATCTGCCCCAGCAATGAGGATATCAGTTCATCTGGCTGGAGGCTGGATGTCAACGTGCCTGCCACCTGGGTTAAGGCTTCCAACTGTGCTGCCCTTCCCTCAGCTGAGCGGAAGAGATCAGCATTCTCTAATGCCAGAGCTGTCTGTTGTGATAATGAAAGCGTTAATGCTTCATCATCCATACCAAAGGCCGAACCGGACGAGAAGTTATCAATGACCAGGACGCCCAGCTTGTGGTCTCCGCGCAGAATAGGGATTAACATACTGGAAATCGGCACATCCCCACCGCAACCGCGCTGGAAATGCAGCAAATCTTCAGATGGTAAATTGTAATCTGTGGCGAAATCCACGTCGGCTACACGCATTGGACGGCCATCCTCAAACGCCTTCATTGGCAGCGCAGGCTCACCACCTGACAGGTAGTGAATCTGCAACATGCTCGCATTGTCGAGATACCCGGTCGCCGCCTGCGGCACGATCTCCGCTGATGCTTCATTCCACAAGCCTACCCAGGCGGACTTTGCCGACGGGATCACCTGCAATACGCCGTCCACCAATGCCTGCAAGATGCTGCCCTTGTCCAGGCTGCCCAGTTTACGACTGAAATCGAGCAGCACATAAACTTCCTGCAAACTACGCTGGGCTTCATTCAGTAATTGCAGGTTCTGCAAACCAATGCTCATCTGACTGGTCAATTGAGCATAGATATGCCAATCTTCCTCTGAAAATGCGGGCAGTGTCTTCTCACCTGTCACCAGGATTCCAAACATGCTGCCGTCGCCAATCACTGGCAATCCAATAAAACTATGTGCATTCAATGCACTCAATAAGGCATTATTCTTCCACTGCGGCACATCATCGAGCTTGGCAGCCAGCACCAGTTTTTCATCTTCCATCAATTGCCGCAGCGGGTTGCGCTGTCCAAACAACGCTTCCGGATTAGCCGATTGCGGCACACTACCCAATACTTCCAGAATCTGCGGTCCCGACGGGCTTTGCTCAGCAATTAAAGCCACCTGCAAATCAAAGCGCATTAACAACTCTTGTGTCATCGTGCGCAACAAAGTATGCACATCGGTTTGCCGTCCGGTCAATGCTGCCATCTCAATCCCTGATCGCATCCGCTCCAATTGTCTGTGCATGGTGTGCACCATCAACGTTTGCTGCAAATCTTTATGCAGCAATGCAGGGAGCTGCTCTCGGGTGAATTCCAGTTCACGTTCTGTCTCTGCAGTTACCTGCAAGCGGGAATCCAGAGACTGAATCTGGCGATGATTCTCAATGACAATGCAGGCTTGCAGCGCAAAAAGTTCCAACATTTCGATCGTCAGTTGATCTGGACGCCGCCCATCCGTAGGATTATCAACGCTGATAGTGCCCATGATCTGGCCGGATACGTCATACAACGGCAGGATCAACAAATCATCCGGATTCCAACTCTGCAAGCCTTCATCGCTACCAGAGGGCAAAATGTTAACCACATGCAATTTTTCAGGCAGACTTGATTTTTGATCAGCCGGAATGAAATAGGCAATATCGCCAACCTTGAATCCAGGATCCAACACTTTCAGGTATTCCTGCCAGGGCTGTGGACGAGACCGTAATTCATCCCACAAATCTTCAGGGATGCCCACTGCCACTTCCCGGTTCAATACATCATGCTCTTCATCATACGTGTTGAGCAGCACACTGCGAAACGGAGTGGCTTCTCGCAAACCGCTTGCCACCACCTGCAAGCTTTCCACCAGGGTGCTGTTCGGCGAAAGATCGCGGAGAACCTGCCATGTCTTGCCAACACTGTCCAGTTCACGCTGTAAGGCTGTCGCCCTTTTTATCTGCGCCTCATATTGCAGTGCGTTTCCTAGAACCAGTGCTGTCTGCGAAGCCAGCGACAGAACGATTTCAACAGCCGTCTCGTCAAAACACTTCCGGGTCGACGAATACAGCAAGATCAAACCATTGCGCTTGTCCTGATAAACAATCGGCACCATGAGAGCAGATTTGACGGTCGGGTCAGGCGCACGGAAACCGACCTTGCTGATGTCCGGTACGTTCAAAGGCTCTCCGGCCTTTAAGACAGAAATTTCCAAACTGGAAAGCTTCATCTCCGGCAAATTGCCGGAATATGCTTTGATCCTCGGTTCTTCATCAGGAGACACATCCAGATCAAATAGCAGTATCTGCCCGAATTCAGCCCGGCTGGCGTGCAGCGCTTCATTATAGACCAGCTTCAATAAATACTGAATATCAAGCGATACGCTCAATTCCCGGCTGATGCGGGTCAATGCCGTCAATTGGTCAACCCGCCGGCGCAAACTGTCATCGGTTTGTGCAAACAGATAGGACTGCTCAACAACACCGCCGAGCTGGCCGGCTGCCGTCATCAGGACCTGCAAATCGCCTTGATCAAAGGCACTGGAACTGAGGCTGCCAAACCAGATTTCGCCTACCCCGGTATCCCGTACAACCATCGGTACCGCGACGACCGATTCGATTTTCCACATTTCCATGATTTGCCCATAGAAAGGGATCAAAGCCTGTGTTTCCGATAATCGGTCAGAAGTAAAGGCATGCTTATTACCTGTAACCGTGAAAGGAAACTGCGGATGATCGACAGGAAGAAATCCTTCACGCTCTGGTATGGAAGGCAAACGGCCATACATCGAGCTGCGCTGCATGGTCAATGCACCGCGTTCGCGATCAAGGAGAAAAACCGCACCCACATCGGCTTTAAGGATATCCCCGAGTGTGCGCAAAGCCAACGAAAATACCTCTTCCAATGTAGCATCCGAACTTGCCAGGCTGGCAACAGCGCGCAACGCTTCAGACCGCTGTGCCCTGAGCCGTGTTTGTTGTACCAAACGCGCGTTTTCAATGATCGGTGCAGATTGGCTCGCAACGATCGTCAGCAAATGGATCTCCCCACTGGAAAACGAGCGGGAATCTTCCAAATGATTGGAAGCCTGTAAATATCCCAAAAGCTTCCCACCTGATTGCAGCGGAACAAGAACGGTCTCATGCATACTCGCCGCCTGCACCAACGGCTGCAATCCCAGGACTTCAAATCTGGAGTCTGATGCTGCATCTTTGGTAATGACCACATCCTGTTGAAGCATCAGTTTTTCGGCAGAACTGTTCGGGGGGATTTCTGAGCGATACAAACGAACGAATTGTGCAGGCAGACCATGGAACGGCACCTGACCTTCCAGGAGATGTGTCAATTCGTTATAGATCAAAAAACCCAGGTTTTCCACTGCGAAAAGCGGTACGATGCTGTCAATCAATCCGGCATACACTTGATGCGGATCACGAACAGAACGAATTGTCTGCGACAATTCTGCCAGACCGGAAAGTTCTGCCGCACGCTTTCGCTCACTTTGGTAAAGAAGCGCATTGTGCAGTGCGACTGAAAACTGCCCGGTCATCAACTTGGCCAATCCCAAATCATCTTCCTTCAACGCGCCCGGTGTAACAGACCCCAACTCCAGCAACCCAACAAATTGATCACCAGTGATCAATGGCAATCCTAAATAAGAACGGAGATTTGCATCGCTGTAACTGGATGGATCAAACTGTAGTGTTACGCTTGAATCCAGGGTAGAAACCAGCAAAGGTTTCCGGGTTTCCATCACCTTTTGGGAAAAATCTTCTGCTACCCGATGACGCTTATCTGCAACTGTAAGACTGCGCCCCATACTGCTGCCCATCGTGCTCAGATGATACGGAATTAATGCTAATGCTTCCTGATCCCACAAGCTGATTTCAATAAAATCTGCGGGGGTCAATTTCCCGATGCTTTCAAGAATGGCTTTCAGTGTTTCTTCCAGGTCAAGACTTGCCAAAATTCCCCGGGTCATTTGCAGGAAGGACTTAAAAGCCTCAGTCATCTCCCCGGAAACCGGTGAGCCCACACCAACGGCCAACTCTGCTGGCCGCAAAGAAACCATCATTAACGGTGCTGGTGTTGACGGAATGCGGTAAGAAACCCCATCCAACATACGTCCTTCTAACGCGAATCGTGCCCGGCCATCTGTCGCACAAAGTGTAAGAAACGTATCTGCAGGGCGAATACGTCGCGACAAACGGCTTAAATTTACAGCATCATGATCTTCCAATCGAAAGAATTCTCTCCCCCGTTGATTGATGGAGACCAGGCGGCCGCCCTGCCCCACCAACAATACTGCATCTTCTCTGGATTCAAGGACATCAGAATCAGATGCCCCGGTCGAAAATTCAACGGCGCGAGCTGATTGACGGGGTTTCTGTACTCCCCGCATCAAAAGGCGAACAAGTAACCAGAACCCGAGTCCCAGTGCAACGAGAATAATTCCTAGGCTGAAAGGATCCAAAGAGAACATGCAAAGATTGGCCTCTGGTTAGTTAGAAAGAAGGGCTAGCATCTTTGCGACGTTCTTCAGATGCCATCTCCGTGATCTCACGGATATCTGCAAATTGATGCGTAGAAGGTGAAACCATCCCAATCGCAATTGTCATTAATGGGAATTGACGGCTTTCTCCTTCATCGTCATGGGCAACAATATATCCCAATTGGCGGTCCATAAAATTATAGTGCGTCTGGACCTCTTCATTAAATCGATCTTTCAGCCGGCGCAGGATCAAAGGCGCTTCATCCTCTCCGGTAATAATCACAAAATTATCGCCAC
>JAIOTF010000043.1 GCA_021107195.1 Anaerolineaceae bacterium
AAGAAAGAGAATCTATATATTCTTCGTCTAATTGGCTCAAAGAAACTCCAGATAAGTTCATGCCTATTAATTTACCCTATTTTATTCATTAACGCTAGCAATTCGCTTTGGGGGAGTGAACGGTTACTTTTGGTTTCACAACCTGAGGATACCCCATGACTCAACTAGCACCAATGGTTATATAGTGGCTTCTTGAGAGTTGTCCCCTTTAAGGGGAATTGGTTCAAGGGGCTTACATTGCAAGGAGGTGCATCAGTAATTCTCCCTGTGCTTAGGGGTATGACCGTTGGATCTGTTCCCTATCGCTTTTGGGACAGAACAATATTGGAGATTCTTGTGGACTTGAAACGTGGCTTGATTACAAATTGCCCGAGTTTTCAGAAAAATCACGATTGAAGTTTTCCAAATTCACTACGATCCCACCTTCTTGCATCAATCTCTTCTGGGCAGCATCTGTGATGCCTCTCCTGGTAAAGACGCAATAATGTATGTGCCAATCATGTTCTTCTCCAGGTAAATCTTTTAAAACTTTAGGGGATTTATGTTCAATCAGCTCCCGCACAATTTGTAGATTCGCGCCCGATTCTCCCCATTTACATTCACCTAAAAGGATATCGCGCGTATGCCAATTCACAGCAACCACATCTACTTGCACCGACGCTCCCCAGTGGCTACCAATAACTTCTGGATCAAAAGGTAGATTCCCGCGCTGGTTTGCAAGCCGAACCCATTCTCGACTCAATTCTTCAAATGCTGTCATTCCCACAAACGCTCGTAGACCTTCTTTAACCAGCCGCAACACCTGTTTTCGATCAAATACAAGGGTGTCATGATATGGAGCAAGAAAGCGAAAGAAAAATCGGAAGTAAGAGTCAGATAAATGATAGCGTCCTTTTCTTGAACTTTTCAGTTGTTTCATTGGTACCGTCGCAGGTAATCGACGCTCAACGATGTGGAGTTCTTGGAGGCGCGAGAGATAAGAAGACAAATGTGCTTTGTTTACCAGGCTTGTTTTACTAATTTCGTTCAATGAATGAGCACCCAATCCAATTGACTTAAGAATGGCCAAATAAACTTGCGGATCCCGTACTTCATCATACAAGAGAAATTGGGGCTCTGCGGTGAACATATTTCCTGGGGCCAAAACCACATCCCGAATATTTTCAACAAGCGTTCGTCCGGGATCTAACCATTCCAGATAGGCCGGCACGCCACCTACCATAGCATAGGCGGCAATACGTTCTTCAATAGTCCATTTTGGAAAAAACTCTTTCAAAGCATCGAATGATAGAGGCTGTAAATGCCATTGTCCGGTAAATCGTCCAAAAAGAGGTGATTGCTGAAACATCAAGGATTCCATGGTGTGAACGTGGGAGCCACACAACATCAGCACGATATTACTTGATTTCAATGAATGATCCCAGGCGAGTTGAAGTGCTGATAGCATTGCAGGGTCAGATTCTGCCGCATATGGCAGTTCATCCAACACCAGGATATGCCTTTTTTCCCCAAGCCAATTGATGATTGCGTTCCAAGTCTCTCCCCACGACTCAAAAACAGGAGATTGCTTTTCCGGCAAATTTAACACTGTGGCATAAAGCTTTCGCCGCTGCAACGCGGGCGTTTCTTTTTCTGCAGTCCAATACGTAAAAAGTAGTCCTGACTGTTTTGCCCAATGATATAACAGGCTGGTCTTCCCCACCCTGCGACGGCCGTACATCAAAGCGAACTGGGCCGGTCCAGGATGTTCTCGTTCCAGAAGGCTATTCAGAAATGCCAATTCTTTTTGACGATCTACAAACATACGCTCCTCCAAATAAACCACATATACATTATAATAATATACATGGGGTTTATTTGCAACCTTGCGTTCGTTTTTGGCTGCAACAGAAACATTTGTTGCACGGAAGGCTAACATTTCTTCCTCTTTTTGGGCTGCAACAAGATACCGCACAGCCGTTCAGGCCAGAATCGCATCTTGGCCCCAAACCGCTTCAATTGGATTGAAGAGTAAGACGACAGATCCATAGGCCGCATTGGATGCGGCATCTTCGGTGCCCAAACCGAATATTTTTTCTGTCCAGCCAACCTTATAAGCTGCCTTGGGGACATACGCACCAGGTCACGAATAAAGACAGAAGCTCCATGGCGGTTTTGATAAAAACTATTAAGCCAATCATATTGTGTTGATTCGGAATTGTTGCATTGAAAAAAGATTTAACGGTATAATTATGGTGTAATACGTTTTCTGGATCGATAGGAGATGTGTATGAACACCGTAACGGTTTCCCCAAAGTTTCAAGTTGTTATCCCGCGCGAAGTTCGCGAAGCATTGAAGGTAAAAGCTGGACAGAAAATGCGCGTGATTGTGTATGATAGTCACGTCGTCTTAATCCCGGTGCGACCGATTCAGGAAGCCCGGGGGACTTTGAAAGGCATTGAAACTGATGTCCAGCGTGAAAAGGAAGACCGGATTCTATGAACGTTGTTGATTCTTCTGGCTGGCTGGAATACTTTGCTGATGAAGAAAACGCTTCTTTTTTCACCGAAGCTATTGAAGACAGCGAGCATTTGCTGGTGCCTGTGATCGTAATCTATGAAGTTTTCAAGAGGGTTTTTCAGCAGCGAGGGTCGAGTCTGGCTCACGATGCGGTTGCTGACATGTATTCCGGTCAAATTGTAAACGTCGACGAATCGTTGGCCCTGAGTGCAGCAAAGATCTCGATTGAGAGAAAGCTTGCTATGGCTGATAGTGTTATTCTGGCGACCGCGCGAGCGTATGATGCAACGCTGTGGACACAAGATGCTGATTTTACGGGCATAGAAGGTGTGGAGTATGTTGTAAAGCAGCGTTCTTAAAGATACCGTCTCTTTTGGAAGCAGGACAAATCGTTTACGAGAGTTTAAAAATGAAAACCGCCTTTGAGGCGGTCTTCTTTGTTTCAGACATCGTTCACTGCTCAGTGATCTTAATCCACTCGAAATCAATCTTGACCGGCTGATAATCTTTCGCGGACGCTGAAATGCCAACCCTGCCTGACTTGAACGTGTTGTCGTCTCCACTCCAAACCTTTTCATTGTTGATGTACAGGGTCAATTCCTCGCCAATGCATTCCACGCTGTACTGGTTGGTGTCCTTGTCCATGCGGATCAGGTGAGAGCCGCCGTTGCGAATCAGGCGATATTCGTTATTGTCAAACGCATAAACGTTGTATACGCCGCTGCTGCTGATGTTGAACTCATACCAGCCATTCTCAGAGAATCGGCAAACCAGGCCAACATTGTTGTTGTTGGACCCCTGATTGGTTACTTCAGTGTCGATCCGCACGTCTTCGTAGTTTTGCAGCTCATAGATCAGGTAAGCATAGGTGTCGTAGTCTGTGATCGTAAAGCGTACATGCTCGCCCTGGGCAGATATAGCAACATCATTCTTTTCTCCCAACGCCAGGAAGTAAGCCCAGTAATTGGACAATCCTTTTTCAAAATCATCTGAGAAGGATGGCGGCGGCAAGGTGACAGTAGGAGTAGGCAAACTGGTCGGCTCTGGCCGGGTAGGCTCAACGGTGGCCGTTGCCGGTTTGGGCGTAGGGGCAGGAATTTCTTTAGAATCGTTGCTGGCAATCATAGCGAATACTACGCAGGCCACGACAGCCAGCACCAGGCCGACCAATACCGGCACGGGCAAAGGGAATTTCTTTTCTTGTTGTAATTCTGGTGAAGGCACTCCGAATTCTGAAACGGTGTCATTCCCAGCATCAGCTTGTGGAAAACCATCTTTAACTCTGCTCATCAAAATACTCCTCTGAAATGTATTGCCAAAGGCGCCCAGGCCCCGGTTGATTGTAAGCTGACTTTTGTAAATATTCCAAGCTGGTTACATCAAATTTGGAATATCCCATGAAAATAAAACTGCCTGTAGCGTGAAACGCTGAATCTGAAAGCACATAACACGCAGCAAGTCTGCCCTGAACGAGATTCTGTTTATCCCATTTACTCTGTTTCGCTTTCACTCGCCAAGCCTGTCGTTCCACTTCCACAAAATATTTTTCATCTCCTTTTGAGATTATCACATCGGGTTCGCTTGAGTTTTCCAAATCGTGTGGGATCACGATAGCGTCCCATCCCCGCAAACGTGCATGAAAGGCGAAATTTAGCACCATAGCGGAATGTTCTGGGTAAAGCTCTCCGTTATGCCATAGTATTAATTTATCCCAATCAGACTTAATTAAGTCCCACCCAAAGGTATTACGGCAATAATTGACACCATTATCCGACAATCTCAACATATAAAACTTGTTTATGAGCCAGAACTTTGTCTTGTCTGCACAAATCAGATTTTCTTCTTTGAGCACTTTACAGGCCCGTCCGATTCTCTGGATGTTTGTGTCTTTGGCCCGGCGGGTTGACATATCTAATCCCATTGCAAGCGCTATGTCAGGCCGCGTAGACAGGCCGCCTACACCAATCCAGTAAAGCACCCGATACAGTAGAGTTTGTGTTCTGTACTTGTTCAAAATAGGCATGAAAGGGGCTAATGTTTCTGGATAACGCATCACACTTCGTGGAGCCATAGCTTGCCGTTCTCCTTGTTTGACCCGTTGCGATAATCTCTTGTGGCTTTAACGAGGCGTTCAACATCTGAAAACCATGCTGCAATCCCAAGTTTCTTGCAGGTCTCAGCCATGCTTGTCCAGTGGCGTTTGCGTTGAGTGATGAAGCCTAGCGGTTTGTTTGCTATGCTTGCGCTCTCGGCCAACCGAGCCAGGGCCTTGCGGGTCAATATTTGACTGCCGGTTGTGTATACCCAGCGTCCTTCCTTTCCGACCAACAGGTCAGGCGGGTTGTCAGATGCAATCCAGGGCGATACCTCTGCTTCAACGCCTCGAATTCTGCATTGAAAAGCAACCTGGGTTACTTGCCCAATGTAGTAGGGTTCGTCAATGCTGCGATTGGAAGTGATCAAATCCCAATCGTTAGACACTTTTTCGTAACCCAGTTCTAATGCGAGCAATTCTCCTTTCGTTGTCAGCTGTACAACAGTAACAGTGCTGGAATGTACTAACGGGACCTGTTTCGTGACTATGTAACCTTCTTTGAACAGAAAGTCAAAAGCATCTCTTACTCCGCGTGAGTAACGCGTTGTGTGTAAGGCAGCGGCCAATACATCGTAGTGATCAAACAAGACAGCCGTGGGATTTGTTGTCAATGACTTCACAGCAAAAGAAATGCGGGGCGCAATCAAGTCGTAGCGGTACTCCGTGATTTTCAAAGCCGGTGGCAATGGTACTGCTCCGGCAAGCGGATTATTTGACAAAATTTTAGGCATTTAGACCCTCCGAAATGATCTATGCTAAATGGGTGTATTTTGTGCCGTATCTGGCACAACCCCCCAAAACACTTAATGTGGGTACTGGTGTCCACCCCTCCCCCCTGTTTTAGGCTATTTTTAGGGTGAGTCAACGAAAAATGTTTGCATGATACGGCAAACGAAAAACGAGAAAATGGTACCAAAAAACGAGCAATCCAGCGGTCGAAATCGCTGATGACTTTAACTTTCCGAAACTTGTCGAACTGAGAAAGGAGTGACGAAAAATGCAAACAGGAAGGTCTACTCGTGGATCGGATAGATGTGATGAAATTTCGATTATGGCCTATTGATCTCTATTTGCCAGAATAGTCATTGGAAGCGTAAAGATATCGAAAAAGACCAACATCAGCTACCCAAAAACGGGAGTCACCTATTCGATGACTCCCGCCTGGGGTAGACGACCGAATACGTTTAATCCGGGATATATTCATCCAGCAGCCTTTCCTTGATCTGTTGCTCGACGACTGCGACATCGACCAAAGCCCACAAAATGTGTTTGCCGAATAGCTGATCTGCAAAGTCCAGCCGCATGAACGGCGCTGTATCTTTGTCGCCGGGCAGGTAACGTACCGATTCGAGATACGTGGTAGAAAGATCGTCCAGCAGAACATCGCGGTCAAAATACTGGAATAGCCGATTGTCCTGATCCTTGCCATGGGGCCGGCCAACGTACAGCACCAACCCGTTGGTAAAAACCAGTCCCGCGTGGTTTTCTGCAGATGGAATGAAATCCTTCACCCATACGTTATGGTAGTGTTCCTCCACCCAGCACACCGGGCAGATGGCATCGATGATTGGTACATCCAGGCCACCAATTTCAGAAGTGAACTCAAAGACGTAAATTTGGCAATCATGCCTTGCGCAGCGAGTATAGCGTTCTTTCATGGCGAGTCTCCTTTCAAAAGAAAACTTCAGAGTGTTTAAATGTTCGAAGCTGTTGTGAGTGCATCAGTGCGGTTTCTTCAAAACTGGCTTCAAGGAACGAATCTCCTTGCTGCAATCTGTGGATAAGCTTTTCTGCTTTGTGTTGTATATCATCGCTGATAAAATAGTCAGCATTGTGAATTTTGACAATCGATATACCGTTTCGTGATACCAGTTTGCCTTCGCACCAAATCTTTACAGGCCTGTCTTCGTTCGCTCGTATAAATGCAAGTGCCTTTACTGCTTGAAATCCAACAAGCAATACATCATGCCGTTCAAGTAAGATGGCAGATCCTGCGCCAGTAACCAATTTGCAATCTATGAAAGGTTTGTCGGAAAGTTTTTTTATCTTGTCCGAATTGATCAAATAGAGCATTCCTTTTAGTATTACTTTGTTGTAACTCATTGATGAAGCCCCAATGTCATTAATGTTAATGGTAACATTTTACACCGCCTTTACGATTTGTAAGAGTAGAGAATCTCAGCATTCAAAATTGTTAGCTGACAGATTCAAGGTTGATTGACTGATTCAGTACATCTTCCAGGACATCCTCCAGCAATCCGCGAGCATGGTGGTCTATCCAGTCGGCCGCTGTAGCAGTACAGCTTCTTACCGTAAAACGGGTATCCAGGCCAGTGCATTCCATGTTGATCGGCGTTGCGGGTTCCAGCCAACTGGCTAAGTCGCCGGAATTGAAACCTCGTTCTGTGTCGCACATCAAAGCAATGCGAGACATGCAGTCTTGCCATGCAGTCTTTACTTCGTCCGAGGCTTCTGGCCAATCGTCCTGTGATGATGTTTCAGCATTTTCCAGTGTACAAACGGGCGGTCTCAAAACAGGCTCACGATTGGGCGGCATCAGGCCGGATCGCAGGGAATTACGGAATTTCCCGGCGCCCCACCCCTCTTTCGTGGTGTGTTTAGCCCAAGCCAATGTGCGATCAGGGTTATCCTTGTGTGCCTGAAAGACTTCATCCAGATCGTCTTCCCACCCCATTTTTTGCAGGTGTTCCTTCAATTCGTCAGGCAAAGAGCCAGACAACGATTGTTTTGCAAGTTTTTTCCACCGAGTTTCAATGCGCTGTTTCGCTGCGTCCATGTCCCAATTGCGCCGGAGAGCCGATACCAGATAACCTGAACCATCGGCTATTCCTGTTTCGACCGCCTGATGGTAGATATCCATCCATTTGATGATCAACTCGGCTGGATATTTCTGCACCAGCTCGTCAACCGTCTCGGGTTGAATGTGCAAAGCTTTCAACTGGTACTGCAGGGTTTCTATTGTTTCCGGAGCATCATCGCCATTTGCAGCTCCTTGCCAGTAAGGTTTCATAGGCTGAATATTTTCACTGGAGAACCGTACCCGCATTTCCGGCATCTGTACCAGCACCTCGGCCTTCAGCAATTTGGAAATCACCTTGTCCAGTTCTTCGATTGTATATCCGGTAAGCCAGGCGATCATTTGCTTGTCGTCCAGCGGGACGATTCCGTGACTGTTGGTATTGTCGGCCAGGGCAAGTGCAACCAGCTTCAAGGGTCTGGGCAGATCCGCTTGCCAAATCTGTGAAACGAATTTTGCGGACATATTAACTCCTGAGTGAATTTAAGTAGAGGCGGGCTCTTTTTCGGTTGGTGCCGTTTCAGTTTTCAACGGGATCGTGGCCAGAGCTTCCCAGACCACTTTGCCAAGAATGGTCATTTGAAACAAGTGCATCAGAATGATGCGGTGGAGAAAGGAGTAAGCGCCAACCTCTCCCGGTTCATCGACAACTGAAAAGCCGATCGGAAAAACCATCACCGACTTGCCGTCAGTCTCATCGATGCCGATCAACCTTGTTGCGGTATCGTGAAAAAGATCAACGTCTAGCGGTGGCAGACTGTCTGCGGAAAAGATCCGCTAGGGGGAAAATCCCTTGTACTTCCGGGCAAGTACTGCCGCGTCTGCTGCCGGCAGGCCAGGCAAATGTGCGTGAAGATTCATATTGACCACCTCCTTCGCGGGTCAAAATAGGGAAAAGTAGTAGTTTATTGGGTGAAAATTGGGGGAATCAAAAACGCTGCTCAAGACGCTGAGAAGGCCGTGAGGCAGCGTTTTTATTGAATGTGTGGAATTGGCTGTTTTGGTGTACAGTATCGCATATTGGACGTTTTATTGAGGCTTGCGGTGACGATTACGGTAACGTTGATGTTACCGTAATCGTTACCGTTTACGGCTACCTTGCGGTACCGTTGATGTTACCGCCAATGTCACCGTATAAGGCGATTCATGTTGGTTTTACTCGTCGCCGTTTTTGAAAGTGGCGGTAAATAAGCCAATTGGTGGCACTTCGGGGAGGTTTAGCGTATAAGCAACCCGAGGTGTATTTGGCGGTCCTTTATGGTCCGTAAAATCAATATTATCCTCAAGGAGTTTTTGTAATCCCAAGATCATCAAATAGCAGGCCATTCTTGATTTGCTGACACCCTCTTTTGTTTGCAAATGGACTATCAAATCATCCAGAGAAGGTGGAGCATCAATTGCAATTCTTACCCGCTCTTTGTCTTTTTCAGCTTTGCGGCGCTGGCCAGGAGTCATTGCTTTTTTGCGTTGTCGAGCTGCTAACTTGTCACCCATACCAAATGGAGTTTCATCAGTAGCTATTGCAGCCACCGCTGCATCAATATCTAATGGTTGCCCTATTGGTCTGGAGCGATTAATACCTTTCGCACTTTTGCGAGCCATTGGTTACCTGCTTTCTGGAGAAATATCAAGCTCCAACAAGTCGATCAGGATTTCTGCCAAATGTAAATAGCCACCTACTCTATTTATACTATTTACATCTCCGTATCTTTTACCATCTTCTTTGTATCCTATCGCACCGCGACAACTTGGGGCATATTCCCAAATTGTGACGCCAGCTTCAGATGCTTCTCGAAGATTGGTGTCTTGCACAATTGGAGGCAAAATATATTTAGAGCCAATCAACTTTGTTATCTCTTTAATCATACGTGCAGTTTCTCTGGTTACTTTCTCGTATTGAATTGGCAAAACTCCAATCAATTGCGGAGAAGCAATATCGTGATGCAAAGTGTGCAAGCTTATGGCTGAAGATACAACTTCCATCACGCTGTCGATTGACATTGGATCCATCAAAGATGGAACGATGAAATAATCGCTTGCGATCAATGCTGCCAGTTGCAAGAGATCTGAACCGGGGCTCATATCGAGAAAGATCAGATCATACATGCCATCTACTTCTGCCAATTTGTCAGCCAGGAAAAAGTATTTAGTTTGAGCATCCATCTCAGAATTGAAAATTGCTGTAACCCGGGATGTGTTTTTATCTGATTGGATCAAATGCAAATTGGGCCTGATTTCAATTGCTACCTCTGGAACTTCCCTGTCATTTGCGAACAGCTTGAATACACCTTTGTCTTTTTCTGCGCCCAATGCAAAACAAGCATGACCCTGTACATCCAGATCAACCAGCAGTACTCGTAGTCCTTTCATGGCAAACCAATGCGCGAGATGAACTGCCGTGGTCGTTTTTCCAACCCCGCCTTTCTGATTGACGATTGAGATAATTTTCATTGTTGTTTTTCCTCCGGTATATGATAGTTTGGTCTTAATTGCGGTAGTTTACAATGTGACTCACGGTAACTTTTGGGGAAGTATTTTCTGGGTTGTATCTTTTTAGAAATATTTGGGATTGCAGAATTTTCTGTTCAAGTACCCAGAAGCGGGCAAGGTGGTTCCAGGCTCAGGCGGGGATACAAACAGTACGAAAAATGCACTGGGCAATAACAGAAAAAGGTAAAAGTGGAGGCGTGCGCGTAATTTACTACTTCAAGAGACAGTACCGCGAAATTTGGTTGTTGACTATTTACAGCAAGAGCGAAGCAGAAAATATCCCTGCTCATGTTCTGCGTCAAATCGCAAAGGAAATCAAAAATGTCTAAGCGCGATATAGGTCAGGAAATATTAGAAGGCATTCGGGAGATAAACGCTTACAAAAAGGGTGAAAAAAAGCTACGCGTTCGCACACTGAAAGAACCGGCGTCGCCGCAGGTAATTCGCGCCAAGTTGAAATTATCGCAGTCGGCGTTTGCTGGATTGATGGGTGTGAGTTTGCGTACAGTACAAGATTGGGAACGGGGGAGACGAAAGCCGAGTGGCCCTGCCACAGCCTTGTTACGAATTGCAGAACAAAAACCGGAAGTGTTTATGGAGCTTTCCTGACCACTCCCCACGCCTAACACTTGCACCGCACTGCGTTTGATGCAGTGCTGGTTAGCGTTGGGTCACACTATCAATAATCCAAAAAACGATTAATTGGTCATGTTCAAAATACTAATTACGATTATAATAATTGTAATTAGTGTAAATTAGATTTTGTTCGCTTTGGAGGTTTTTATGGAGAACACCCTGTTTATCAACCGACAAGCTGAGTTGGATCAATTAGCCCGTTTGTATAGCTCGGATCGTGCTGAGTTATATATTCTTTATGGCCGCCGGCGTGTTGGCAAAACTGAACTGTTGCGCGCATTTTGCGTCGATAAGCCGCATATCTTTTTTATTGCTACCCTTAGCAGTGACAATGAACAGTTAGCCAATTTTTCACGTCTGGTATATGGCTTTAACCACACCAATGTTCCTGCCGGGTTTACGTTTCCCACCTGGGAAGCTGCATTTCAGGCATTGGCAGACTTGCCCATGTCTCCTCGTCCCATCATCATCCTGGACGAATTCACTTATTTGATTAGTGGCAATAAGGCTGTTCCTTCCATATTACAAAAAGTATGGGATGAGAAGCTAAAAAACTCCGGGATTATGCTGGTGTTGTGTGGCTCCTACATCGGCATGATGGAATCAGAGGTCTTGGGCTATCGCACCCCACTTTATGGCCGGCGAACAGCAAGTACACTTCTGCGTCCGTTGGATCTGCCCTCTTCGGCATTATTTTTTTCCGAATACTCCGTTGCAGAACAATTTCTTACCTGGGCTATTCTGGGTGGTATGCCTTACTACTTGCGAACATTTGATATGCGGCAAGACGTCTTTGCGAATATTCGCCAGCACATTTTAGACGCACATACCGGGACTCTCTACAGTGAGCCGCGTTTATTGTTGATGGAAGAATTACGAGAACCGCGCAATTATTTTTCGATTCTTCGGGCGATTGCCCAAGGTCGCACCCGCTTGAATGAAATCACTCAAGCATCTGGCGTAAACGAAGCGACTACAGTCGCCCGGTATTTGGATATCCTGCAGCAAATGCATCTGGTCACCCGTCGAGTACCTGCAACCCAAAATCACCCCGAAAAGAGTAAGAAAGGTATTTATCAAATCGACGATCATTTTCTGCGGTTTTGGTTTCGATATGTACACCCCAATCAAAGTAGTCTTGATCTGGGCCTGGCCGACGCCATTCTGGAGCAACGAATCAAGCCGGATATTGACCACTTCGCAGCAACTGCATTTGAAGAAGCTGCTCAAGCATTCATTGCTGAAAAAGCACAAGATGGCACACTGGCCTTTTTACCAGAACGAATTGGAAGCTGGTGGAATCGGGATGCCGAGATCGACGTTTTGGCAATCAGCCAATCGGAGAAGGCAGCTCTCGCAGGGGAATGTAAATGGTCCATTCATCCAGTTGGGATCAATATATTAGAAGAGCTTAAAGATAAAATAAAAAGCCTGCAAAGAGACCATAATTTTCGGCATATTCAACTTGTCTTGTTCTCTCGGTCTGGGTTTACTCCTGCGCTTGAAGAACAAGCTAAGAGTCAACAAATTGAGTTATATACGGTGAAATCGTTTTTCTCATTTTGACACCACAGATTCGCTCACGCTCATCGGTACTGGACTTCTTCCAGTAGACGGAATAAAAAGTAAGGATGGGAGAGATACTCCCACCCTTTTTGATTGATTTGCGTTGAATAATGATGGTATTTCTATGACAGGGTGTTTTCTGTCATTGGGTTGGTGATCAGAGAAGCTATTAGAAATTTTCAAGAGTTTAACTTGCTACTGGCAAGTCGGTTTAGACTAATCCCTGCCTCTGCGGCTTCAACAACCAATTGCCGGTGTAGTTCAGGTGGGACACGTACTACAAAATTCCCGCTAAATTTTCTCGTTGAAAGCGGTTCGGGGATGTCTTCCCCATTTTTTTGTAAATCGGACACAACCTCAGCAACCACTTTTCGGATTCTGGTTAATGCTTCTTCAGGCACAGACGCCAACCAGCTAAGGCTGGGGAATTCGGCGCACAAACCAACATATTCACCATCTTCTTGAGACCAGGTGATACGGTATGTATAATGGTCATTTTTCAACATCATTTTTGTGCCTCCAGGCGATTTATTGCCTTTAATACCTGTCTTACTTGATATGCTTTGGCTTTTCCTTTATCGCTTTGGATATTCACACGGGGATCGCCTTGCCAGGGGGTTTTATAGACTCTGTGGCTGCCACTTGCTTGGCGCGCCTTTCCAAAGTAATGATCGCAAACTTTGCATAAATCATTATATGCAATCCCTTTTGGGTTGCGTTGCATCGCAATGAGGATTTCCTTGATTTTCGCCATAATTAATAATATCACTATTGATACTATTGTCAAGGGAAACGATTTATGCTCTAATTGTGCATTGCTGGTTGTATTTAACATCTGACCACTCTGTCTGTTTGTTCAAAACCATATTTTCCTCTTTTCTACTCCCTGCGGGTGAATGCCCGCAGGGAGGAAATTTGATTATTGTCCTGATTAAATTCCCTGGCATCATTGATTATTCCGTTTCGCTCGTAAGCTCATCGGTACTGGACTTCTACCAGTAGACGGAACAGAAAAAAGGTGAAGCATGGGGGCGCAGTCCCCCATGCTTGGTAAAACTAAAAGAAACTTTGTTGTCCCGAGGGGACTTTCTTTTTCCTCCTTTTCCTGGACTCCAGCGATACACCATGCTCCAAAGCCCAGGCCAGAATTGCTTCCTGGCCCCAAATGCCTTCAATGCGTTGCGAGGGGAGAACCACAGAACCATACGCTGAGTTCGACGTGGTTCCTTCGGTTCCCAGGCTGAACATCTTTTCGGCACGCCCGACTTTGATCTGACCGAGCGCGGCACGCACCAGGTCGTTGAGCAGATCGCCCGAATCGTCATCGGCCAATGCTCCAGCGACTTCATCGCCATAAAACATCTGTGCGCTGGCCATCTTTTGGCCGACCAGCGCTTGCAAATGCTCCTCCATCGTGTTTTCATACACGGGGAAGTACATCATCACTGGCTTCGGCGCACCCGGACGGTACAGCCGGCGCATGGCCTGCCAAACCACATACAAAGACCAATCCATTTCATAGAAGATCCCCGTAGCAAATGTGGTCAGGTTGAGGCCGACTTTGACCAGTTTGGCATTGGTTAACAACACATCAAATTTCGATGCATTGTTGAATATCCACGTGGCCCGTCTGGCGGGTTTCATTGACGGTTTCAATACGCCCACCCGCAGGCCGTTTTCTTCCAGAAGCGATTTGAGCCGTTCCTGAATATCACGTGTGCCGGTCTGGCGCACGTAGACCAGGGTTTTGCGACCATGCCGTTTTTCTTCCCGACATTGATCGGTCAACCATTGTTCTTTGGGGGCAACGCCTTGAATAGCGTCGAATTCTCTTACGATATATTCTCTGCGTTTAGCGCGTTTCCCTTTCTGGCCAGGTATCCTCGGTTTAAATTTCACTGTTTCCGGACGAAACATTGCATCCGGGCGATTAAGTGCAGTGTTGAGCCAGACCGAGATTGCTCCCTTGCCGTCGTCCTCTTTCGTCTTGTCTAACGCCCAGGCGAAAAGCCCGGATTTCGCAGCAGCACCATCGGCCTCGTTATATTGCTCCTGCATTTCCTCTGTCATGGGAATGCGTACCACTTTCTCGTCATACTGGGGAAGCGGCAGACCGATGTCGTTCAATGAACTGAACGTAGTGTAAGGTAAACCGAACCGTAGGATCCCCGGAGAAATCCCGGGTCTTTCGGATACGGTTTCTTTGAACTTTGTACCGGTATATGTACCGTCTTCATTCAAATCCATATCTTTATCAAGGTAATAAACCTTGCGGATCAGGCCATACTTCCTGGCCCAGGCACGATCGCCGTGCTTGAAATCAAACTCGTTACGAACTTCGCTGATCATTCGATACCACAGCATGAAAATTGAGGTGGAATATCCACCAAACAGGGTACCGGTCAAACCGAGCGACCACCGGCAGGTGTTAGCCAATGTGCCATAAGCCCATCCTACACCCGTGCCTTTACCTTTAGCTTCATGCACTTCATCAGTGATGAAATAGCCAAAAGCTTTTTTGGTTTTTTTCTTGATATATGCGGCTGCTGATTCCCGCCGCAGTTTTGTTTCCTCGAACAACGGATGTCCACAGACATAAAGGATATCGTCTGCGTCCTTTTCGGCCCACTCCTTATCGCCTGTATCCGGGTTGGTAACCCATTTAGGCATCGGAGCCTGGCAAAATCGCCGTTTGTAATCGACAAAATCTTGCATGTCGCGGGTTTCCAGTCGTTCAATGGGTTCCCCGTTCACGTTGTCGTATGCTTCTGCGATGATTTTCCCGCAATGTGGGCAGGCGGCAAATTTTCTCAACACCGCCCGCTGTACATCTTTCTGGATTTTGGGATCAAACACATAATCCATCACAAAGCGGTAAGTCGAATTGTATGCCGGCATACGGCCAGAGCCGAGTTTACCGGTTTCAAAACTGAATATCGCAAAAGACTTCTTTGGCAATAGGCCAGATTTCCGCTCTCGCAGGAAATCCGCAACTGAGTATCGTTTTGTTAGCTGTTTCTCGCCGTACTCATCGCGCGGGATCGTTAAACCGATCCAGGGAAAACCGCCAATGCGTCCATCCAACAAATTGGGATCTGATTCGTTTGCCCGCCGTCTCGGAGGGTTGGCTTCTGCCTGTTTCAACGACCAGGTCAATTCTTCTGTGGGAATCGTAATGCCCTGTTTTGCAGCAATCAGAGTGATCATATACATACACTCTTTGGCATTTTTGCCCGTAAATTCAGGCTGAGACATCGCAATTCCCAGCCACTCCAGATAATCGCCGATTTTCATCGGTTTGGCCACCGGCTTGGCGCCAATGGTGATTACTTGAGCTTGCGCCCCTGGAGTAACCTCTCTTACCTCTTTCGGCCAGTTGTTTTTGCCTGTTACAATGCCCGGCCCCATGACCAGCACAGGGTAAGCGGAGTTTTTGCTGCCCTGCCGCTGGAATGCGGTTTCAAGGTATTCAGCAACAGCGATACTGATGGTCGTTTTTCCTGATCCCATTTCACCATTGAGAAACCCACTGCCTTTTCGGAGCATCAACCGGCCTTGCGCTACTGCAAGGTGTTTTTGGAAATCGGTCAAGCCTGTTTCAGATCTCCCCGGCATCCGCCGGCCTTTTGAAAGGTTGTTGAATACATTCCATTCCCAGGGTTCTGGGTCAAAATCATAGGCAGGCTTGTTGCGCTCAAGAATTTTCTCTTTGAGCTGGCCGACATATTTATCCAGCGACAAACCAATCCTGGCAGGATCCGTAATAAACTGCAAATCACCACGTTCATCCAGAATGGTCAGCGCATTTTCAAACCGTTCATCTTCGACCACTTTGGCGGTTGAAGATTCCCCGTCGTTGTCGAACACGTTTGCTACACTGATTTTATGCGTCCAGCCTTTGATAGCGAGTATTTTGCCGTCATTTTCTGTGATCACATTCGTGCCGAGCATGCCGCCGGCGACTTGCATAGCGATATGTCCTTGTTTGGGGGTTATCGCTGGCTCGTAGGTAGGGGGCTCCAGGTCGGGGATGTTTTCTTTCCAGCCGCTTGAGGCGTTTAGCCGTTCTATGGCTGCCATTGCTTCCCGCAAGCGGGCTTCTTGTGACAGCGCGTGATACTGAAATTTGAATGGCTGACTGCTGTTCACTGCGGGGAGAGCATATTCCCCGTAACCGGCTTCAAAGTGAGGCAGTGGCAGATAGACAGGGTCTTGTATGACCCTGGTAACCAGCTTCATACCGTCTTTCGTTGCCCGTTCTTCCTCGATTTCTTTGTCTGCATAATGATCGATGTATACGCCTTGCTTCCAGGCCATGACCGTTTCCATCTTTTCCTTTGATGGCGTTGTGTACCGGTCTTTCTTCCGGCCGAAGATAACCACCTGTTTGAAGATTTCATACTCCAGTGCAGGCAATTTGTAACAACGCAGATCTTCGTACCAGCCAGCCAGATGCCGGGCGATGTCAACATTGATTGAATAGTAGGGGATCAGATAAACCAGAACCCCACCATTAACCAGCCGTCTGGTCGTTGGTATATTGACCAGGAATTTTTCCTCCATGCGCTTCCCGCCACCAGTAAAGCCCTCTCCGTCATACGGAGGATTGAGCAGGATCAGGGAATACGATGCATCAGACGTTACCGCGTTCTCATATGCACAGTTGTAGACGTGGCCCAAAACGGCCTGCGCTGCTTGTGTGCGAGAATCGGATAGCTCGACCCCGAATGTTTCAGCAGGGTGGGCTTTGGCAATGGCTGCCAGAGCTCCCCCTTTACCACAGCAGGGATCAAATACACGACGCAGACCGTCTTCCTCTGACGAAAGCCAGGTGGGAATCATCTGCAGGGTGAGTGCAGGCGTGGGGTAGTACCCCAGCTTTGCCTGTCCTTCAAGTCTCATGATTTACCTCTCTTAAACTAGAATGACGCCCCGGATTAACCAGGGGCGCCTTATTTACAAACCAATGATTATTGCTATAGGGTTGTTTTCTCAAACCCTCAACGGACAGCTCCGTAAAGCGGCCCGGTCAAGGTTCAAGGGTACTGCAGGGTGGGGGTTGTGCCCCACCCTGCATAATTACTGCCAACTATTCAGGGCTTGCCGTAGTTCAACCGGCAAGTGTCTGTTTTCCTCCAATAACAGCTTTGGGAGAGCATTCACTCCCTAGTATTCAGAGGGCAGCATGATCACCCAATAGCCTTCACTGGCACTTACATACAGCGTGATGTCATCCGGAAAATCCGTGTAAGGGATCTCCTGGCGAGCCAGTTTTTTGTAGTTCCCGTCGGTAGCAGACAGAACAGCGGAACGGTTTTCATCATCCACCTTCAACGTCCACACCTGAAACGGCTGCTTGTGCAATTTTCTGGTGTAGGATGCAATTGCATCCATCAGCCAATATGCGCCATAGGTTTCGGCAACGTGTTGCGCACCATCCGTTAAGAGCCAGTCGCGTGCCAGAATGCTCCAGCGATGCCATGCCGATGTGCCGGTGAACTGGCCCAAATTTTCCAATTCACGTTTCTTCGGCTTTGGCTCAGGCTGTGTTTCCTCTGCTGCGGGTGCGGGTTGGTCAAACAACCCTGATTGATCAGCAGCCATCGGGTTCCGCCTTTTTCAAGGTTGCTTCCAATCTGGCCTGTTCAATATGTGACAGGCGGCCACGATCGCCTTTAAGGGTTACTCTGATAGCATCTTTGATTCCCGATACATTCGCAGGATTGAGCCACATTGCAATGTTGACCCCGTCCGTACCGGAATTCATCACTATTCTTCTGGCTTCTTTCCAGCTCAAGGGCTTCTTGCAGGCCTCGGCAATTTCCTGTCGTTTGATGCTTTTCAGCTGTGCTTTCCACTCATCAAGCGGAGGCCCGAAGACCTCGTATTCGCTCAAATCATTTAAGGCGCATAGCCAGGACTGTTGACCTTCAGCGGTTACGCAGATTTGTTCTGCGCTGATCGTGGTCAATTTTTCCAGTATTTCTTCGGGTAAACCAACCACCACAAAATCCTGACAGTAATAATCATGCTCCTGGTCAGAGTTCAGCTCCAGATCATCAACATTCGCCAGCCCCAGCAGTTCCGGGCCAGTGAACAGTCCTTCGATCAGTTTGCCTCTGCGAATATACTGCGGTTTTTCCTTCATGGTGCGGATGATCTGCACCATTGTTTTGACAGGTTCAAACGACAACCGGAAAATCCCAACTGCATTGGGAATCCAGGTATCGTTGTCTTTTTCCCATTTTGCCTTCATTATGATGAGATACATTGTTTCCTCCTACACAACTACTTCTTGTTTGATTGGGATCTCGGCCGGAATGAAACTGTTTCCTTCCAGCGTCAGATATCCTTTTTCCACACCCGTGGCAACAATATCCTTCCAGGGAATATCGCCAGCAAACCAGTATCCCTCAACAGGGAATTGGCTGCCGGTGGTCAGTTTATTGCAGAACGTTGTCCCCAATGCCTGTGCTGCAGCGAGCATATACTCGCCCCAACCAACCATCATCGGGCATGAGGTGTGATGCTCCAGCGTTGCTGCAAGCAGTTCTGCCGGAGAATGTCCAAAGCGGTCGAGGATGAAAAACCCCTGACCGGTGTCTGTTTTCCCTACATTGGGATGGACCAGCCGTGCAAATTTTGGCTGGCCTTGTCTTGTTTGACCGAGGTTGGGACAGTCAACCACGAAGCGCCGATACGCACGCTTCAAAGGCTGAATGTTCCACGATTTCCCTTTATCCCCGTCAGCCAGCGTTAAGCTTTTGGCTGAATTTGTGACCAGACTCGCCCAGATAGCGGCGATTTGTTTGGGATATGAGGGCGGGAATTCAGCCCATACTAACTCGTTGCCCTTACTTTCTTTTGTGTAAATGAACGCGTAGGACAACAGCTCGGCAGTCACCGAATCATTACGAATCGTTGCAAACATCTTATTTCCTCCAATTGGTTTTGTTTTTATGAGGGGGATCACTCCAGCCCTCACTTCTGTCCCTAAAACAGAGGTCAAGGCTGGAATAAAAAAATACAGGAGGGCGGTCAGCCCTCCTGCAGATACTGCGACAATTGATTTGGCGTGATGTACAGCGATCTTGTAGAACCGCTTTCCAGGTCCAGATAACATGCGTACCGTTTGAGGTTACGCGTGATGAGCATTTTGATCAGGAAATCAGCAGCTTCCGCCGCGATTCTCTTGTTGATGCTCAAGCCCTGCGAGTCGTGCATAGCGAGATCTGCGCAGGAAATATTCCCTTCTGGCCGCTTTTCCTCCGGCAGTGGCACCAGTAATTCGGGGTGCTGTACTGAGGGGGATGGCAGCCAGGTACAATGTCCATCAAGAGCGAACGGATCAGAGTCTTTGTGTATTGATGCGCTTGATGTGCCCAATAGAATTTGCCCGGCATTCCTGGTGTTTCCACAATCCAACCAGGCTGTGTAACCTCTGTGCCGGCTCATATCCCGTCTCGCATCGGCATTATCCACGCAGCCAATGCAATAGCAGGAGTGACTGTAACCAACCGGGTAAGGAACATATTTCGTTGGCTCTGCAATGATATTCAGGCCCCAGGCGGAGCCATACCGAAAGGCCAGCGTTTCAGCTTTGTTTTTGCCAATTTCGGCATAGCAAAAGTTCTGCCGGAAGATGTTCTTTTCTTCCACGATGTCCGGGTCCTGAAACACGATGGTTACCTCTTTCTGGAATTTCTCCCGGAGCAACAACCCGACGCGTGCAATATCCGGGGCCAACCAGCTCCCCGTACCGCCACAACCTACAAGGTGCAGGGCTACAGTGTCATTGATGGCCACCATCAGCTTGCGAGCTTGCAAATACTCAGTGCTTATCATCTCAAGGCATCCTTGAATGGCCCAAGTGACTGAAACACTGTGCTGGCGGGAATTTCCCACATATTCCCGTATATTCCTACCCGCACCCGTATTTCAGGCTCGGTGTAAATGCGGCCAATTACCGCGTAAATACGGAAACCAGTTTCCTCTTTGTCATCTGTAGGGGAGAATCGGGCATCCATGCGGTGATGGGAATGCAGCTCGCACAAGGTGCTGGCCATGATCACATCGTAAGGATTAATTGGGCGCACAGTACCAGCAGTTGCTTCCTGTGCCGGTACCATGATGGAATCGGGCTGCAGGGCGAACAGGTATTCAAATTCTCCTCGCTTGCGAGCCATTTTCAATATTTCGTCCATCATCCAGTCAGGATACTTCTGATCGACCCGCACGTAAGGCTCAATATGCGGTAGATCGGGGCGATTTGATGATCCGTTTGGAATGACTGCTTTCAGGCCAGGGCGTTCAGCGTGAACAAATTCCCCATTGCCGGCAATCAGAAATTCATACATCCACCCAGTGGCCAAAGGCGCATGTGCTTCGCCTGGGTGATTGATAATTCGTGTTTGTGTAAACATATTTCCTCATTTTTTCCCAATGAGCTTGTCGGCCCAACGCTCAACAGTTCTTGTGTTGTAGTTATTCATAGGGCGCAGTTCTGACATTGGGAAGCGTTGTTTGTTGTTGAGCGCAATCAGGAATTCCAGCAAACTGCCGGTGAAATTCTGTATTTTGTTCTCAGACAAATGATTGTTGAAATTGGATTCGATGAAAAGCCGCCAGGATTTCCCCGCCGTTTCCACAGACGCAGGCAGGGGGGTGTTTGATCCCCAGCAGATCCTGGTGTCATTGTCGTAGACATTTGGCAAAGGGGGGATGTAGGTTAGTGCATCGCGGGAGAAAGTTTTCTCTTTGATGGCAGCCAGATAATGCGAGTTCCCAATTCCCAGCATAACCAGAGAAGGCAGCGGGATGTTCAAAACGTGCGCTTCACTGCCAGATACGACAGTGATTTTTGTTTTCGCAGCAGGAGTAAAATACACATAGTATTGTCCTTTTGCGCAATACCCGCTGCGCTTCAATCCGGCAGGCATCCAACCGCTGTCATGATCACTCTGGGTGAAAGCAGCGGCTGCATCCAGGGCAGTGACAAATTTGTCCTGACGCTGTCCTTTGCGGTAATTTTTGAATCTGTACATTCCGTTGGTTAAAAATTGCAATTCTGCAATGATGTTGTTTCCAGTTGACATCGTGATTCCTCTGTTACTTCCCCTGCAAATATTTCAACAAGGGTTTGTTTGGGTTTCAATGAATATGCTTCTCTATAGATTTTTGCGATTTGGGCCAGGGTTTCAGGAGCTGCCTGGCACCTGGCTTCATCATAGGCAGTAATCCGCGGCTGTCCTTCCTGATATAAATCTGTCAGGTCGCGAAGCGTAGCTGCATCAAAATAAAACATTTCATTCACGAAACCCTGAAAGAAATCGCCTAATGAAAAATCCAGTAAACGATTCCCTGTTCCGAAATTTACCAACTGATAGGCTTTGTAATACATCTCAAGCCCTGCCTCGTGCATTTTTGTTGTAAACAATGCATAGGAAAATGAGCGATTGGCGTCGTCCTTAAAAAGATGCGGGGCTGACAGATTCCAGCCAAAATGTTTATTGGCTTTTTGCCAATCGTCTTTATCAACCTCAAGGTGAATCATTCTGAAAAATACGGCCAGACTATCATTTGGACCGTAACTTGAAATATCTTCCAGCATTTCTTCCCACTCATCCCAGGAAAAATTCCCAAAGGGGCTTTGTGCCAGGGGGATGATCAACCGGGGGTCTCCCCAGTCCTCCCCTTCCTGAATTTCGGAATATTCGTCCAGTGGAAATAAAACCACACTGATCATTTGGCAAAGATCCGAGAATGTTTTCGGTATGTGATATTCTGCCAGGTATGCCTCCAGGGCAGCAGGCCGCATCTCTGCGGCTGCGTTCATTGCGACAAAGTGGTAATAACAGTCCTGGAGAAAGCCCAGGGCTTCCTCCAGGGTGTCAGGCATCATCTTGCTGCGGAGTTGATCAATGGCATAGTCCAACCGGACAGGCATTTTTTGGCTCTGCAGCAATGCAATAGTGCTGTCCAGTGCAGGTTCCATCTCAAAATCCCACAGGAACACGCATATCAGGGATTGGAGAGGCGTCTTGAAAACGACCAAGAGCTGCTGCGATCATCTTTCCCTGTAGTTCGCCTTCTTCGCATACCGTTTCGATCTGCGATTGAAAACACTCGATTTCCACCGGAGATTTCCCCACCAGTGTCAGGGCGGGGTAGTTCATGTAGAATTCAATTGCCGGGTTCATGCCGCCAACGCAGGCTGTAAGCTGTGCAAGCGGGGACAAATAGCCTTTGGTGCCGGCCTGTTTGATAACCTCCACGAAAGTGTGCTGGTCATCGTCTTTGTCCAATATGCGTTTGATCCTGGCGTTTGCAACACCGGGATATACAGGGGCGAGAGCGCGGGTAAGCAGCTCGTCATTGACCCCAATTTCCGCGGGGACAGATAATTCCTGCCCCTCTACTTTGATTGTGTACTTCATTATTATTCCCTCCGGTTAGAACAGGCTTTGCTGGCCTGCAGTGATGGGGTTCTTTTTCCCGTTTTTTGTGATTTCAAACGGGGTTGAAGTGGAAATTACGGTCCCCTGTGCCTGTGTAGATGTTGACACCGGAGCAGGCCGTTTTTTTCGTTTCTTTTTATCGGCAACCGCTTTGAGTTTTGCCATTTTGCGATTGGGCATG
>JAIOTF010000352.1 GCA_021107195.1 Anaerolineaceae bacterium
CTCATCACAAAAGCCAATCCCCTGGTGCTCCTTTTTGCACCGGTTTTTGGTCATTTCGCGGGAGGACAATCTTCTGTGTTCGGCATGCTCGGTCTGTGGGGCTATCGAAAACATCTCGAAACCGACAATCCGTCAGGCGGGATATATCTGGGGTTAACCATGCTCAAGCCACAATTGGGCATCGTGCCCCTGGTATTCGCAGTCATTCAATGGTGGAAAGCCTTTCGCACACAAAAGCGCATTCCCAGGCAGGCATGGGCATTTGCCATTACCACAGCGATCATTTACCTCCCTGGATTTTTGATCATGCCGGATTGGCCTGCCCGCTGGCTCAGTTCCCCGCGGCCGCTGTTTGAGCGCGCCTTATCGGGTTTTGTGCCGCGCACCTTGCTGTATTTCTTTCCAAACCAAACCAATGGATACTGGCTGATCCTGGTCGCCCTCGGATTGCTGCTGCTGTTGGGGATTTGGCACCTTTATCGCAAGCAGATCACGCTTGACCTGGCGGTGCTGTGGAGCTTCATTGTCAACCCCCTGGTACACGATTATGACCTCATCCAACTTGTGCCCCTGCTCGATACCCCAAAACGCATGCTGACAGCAGTACTGCTCTCCATCCCCGGCTGGCTGGTGATCCTGTTCGCCTACACCAGCAACACGGCCTGGTACGCCTTCTCGATCATCGCCCCCGGTGTTTTGGGGATGGTGTTGTGGGAACAGGGAAAAAGTTGATGCTGTTTTGAAACCGCTTGTTTGTAAATAGGTGTGATACTGGTTTGGTGCGGCCGGAAACGCTGCGTGGCGACCGCAGCCTTCAGTAAATCGAAAAGGGCACGCTGGCTCGATCGCAGCATGCGGTTTTACATTATAAATTCTACATTGTACATTGCCGTCTACGGCCCACATCCCCACTCATCCGCCACAGCATCCAGCGCCGCCGTTTTTTCATCCCCAGCCGGGGTATTCTTATCAATGCGCTGCCACAGGCGGCACACCACCGGCTGCATAGAGGGCTGTTCGGCATGGGTCGGTGTCATCGCCTGAACGGTGTACTCCAGCGCCGCCTGCCAGTCCCCGGCGTGGGCAGCCGCCTCTGCCGGCAGCAACCACTCGGAGGGCGTGCGCGGTGCATAACCGGCATGCACAGCATCCCTTACCACGGATGCAGCCTGCGACCAATCTCCCTGCTGGCGGGCCAGGTCGGCCCGCTCAAAGGCGTAGCACCACCCCTCCCGCGCCGGTTCAGGTCCGAAAATATGCTCGGGCGGGCGGACCGCTTCCTCTTCCGGTACAATCTCGATCCATTCCGTTGAAGACAATCCCGCCGCCTTGCACACATCCTCCGGCAGCAGCGGATTGATCGTGTCCAGCTCAGGGTCCAACACCCGCAGACAGAAGCGCGGATGGGTATACAGCCCCACCACCTGCGACGTGCTGCCATGGAAGGTCGCCACCAGATAATCATGTTCGATCGGCTGCCCTGGCTCAAAATTCGCCAACTGCTTTTCCGCCCGCAGTTCAGCGAAGTAATACATATAAGCCATATCCTCTGAATCGCTGCCGGGGGCATAGATCGCGTTCAACGGCGCGCTTAGCGAATTATCGCTGTAGTGCATCGGCGGCTGGTAATTACCCACCACCGCCGTGTGCGGCGCCAGGGCCGGGATACGCCAGGTCATCTGCCAGAACATGCGCGTGTGGTTGTCCCAGTCCACGCGATAGTCAAGAGCGATCAGAAATTGCAGGGCAACGCCAAAGCCGAGCAAGACGCCAATCAAGCCTACCCGCAGCCAGCGCCAGCGCGGCAGCAAGCTGATCAGCGCCGCCACCAGCAGACTGACGCCCAGCATGAAAGACAGCGTAAAGCGGCTGTTGGGGAATTCCAGCGCCAGTGGCAGGGTGGTCACCCAGTAAGGGCCGCCCGCAACGAGCATAGCAAAAAAACTAATGCCGAGTGCCTGCAAGGCGGATTCATAATCACCACCGTTTTTATGTAGGGGCGAATGGCGTTCGACCACCTTATCACCCTCGTATGAAACCAACTCTGGATTGGGCTCAGTCGTTCTAGTCTTAAGCTTAAAAAGGAATAATCCCGTCCCCACGGCCACCACCGGCACGATCACCCAGTAGCGCAGCCAGTTGGCGCGCCCCAGCTCTGCCACATCGGGGAAAGTCAGCGCCTTGCCCCACGCTCCGCCGCTCACCATCCACAGGTCATGAGCCAGTGTGCCTGCCAACTGCCGCAGCGTGCCCCACAGGTCCAGGCGCAGCTTCTCCAGCAGCACCGGTGTATAGCTGAAAGTCTGATATTCAAAGAAAAACACCCGCCACACCACCGGCACCAGGAACAGGGTCAGGTACGGCAGGCTCATTACCAACACGCGCCGCCACAAACGCGGACGGTCTTTATCTTCAGCCAGCACGACCCAGATCAGCAGCGGGCGCACGAAGTCCAGCAAAAAGAAATATTCCGTAGTCATCAAATTGACCAGCGAAGCTGCCATCGCCAGTCCGGTCAACAGCCGGAAACGGTGTGTCTCCCCCTGCCGCCAGGCACGCACTGCCAGCACGGTCAACAGCAGCGAGAGGAAGAAAAAGCTCTCGGTGAGGAAATAATGCGCATAGGCGATGGGGATATACGTCTGGTCAAAACCCGGTTAGACCGCGAACAACAGCCCGGCCCACACCGCCAGCTCCCGCCGTTTGGGCCACACTACGCGCAGCAGCCCCCACAGCGCTGTGGCACTGATCCAGCGCCAGGCCAGGCCAAAGACATGCCACTTCCAGGGCAGCCTGCCCACCAGCGGCATCGTCACCTGATAGATCCAGGCCAGCACAGGGCGCTTGGTCTCGAAATACGTGGTCAACCCGGCCGGACCAAAGGTGTCATAGATCCAGGTGAAAGGCCAGTCATCCCAATAGAACCCAATCCAGGGAATCATCAGCCCATAGGCGGCCGCACACACCCCCAGGATGACCAGCGGGGTAAAGGTTTCCGGGAATTGAAATGCTTTGATTCGTGTCCAGAGTTTTTTCATAAAAGTTTACCCTGTCGTTGCGGGCGGCTCCGTTGCCTGATCTTTTCGAAGGCAACAAGGGCGTACTAAAAGTCGCTTCGGCTTACCCATTCGGGTGTGATATCGACAAGCTCAGCCTGCGCTGTGATCGCAATGACATCTTAATGGCAGCATTGCGCCGCTAATCCATTTTCCACGCGCAGCCCAGCTCGGCCTGCACCGCGTCCAATGCATCCTGCTTTCCTGCGCTGTCGGGCATCTCATCGTCAATCCGCCCCCACAAACGGCATAACAACGGCTGCATCAGGTTAGTGATCTCATTCGAGGTATAGGTCAAATCCAGTGCCTGCGGCCAGTTCTCCACATGGGCAAAGCCCTCAATAAAGGGCAGCCGCTCGGCCGGATCATTGGGATAATCGCTCAGACGGAAGGCCTCCGCACCAAGCTGCGCCACCTGCTCCCACTCACCCATCTGACGCGCCAGGTCAGCTTTCTGGAAGTAATAGCACCAGCCGTGGGGCGGTTCGGGGCCAAAGATAGCCGCCGGGGGCGCAGCCGCCTGTCCTTCGTCCGCGGGGAGAATGATCTTCGTATAGTCTGCCTTCTCGGCCGCCGTCCGCATCAGAGCCGGCACCATAATATTGTCCGGCTCCAATTCGGGGTCCAGCACCCGCAAACAGCCTGGCGGATCATAGACCAGCGGCACGATCTGCGCCGTGCTGCCATTGAAGGTCGCCGCCAGATAGCTCTGCTCGATCGGCTGTCCGCTGGCAAAGCTTTGCAAACCTGTCTCCAGCCGGAGCGAGGGGTAATAATACATATACGCCAGCGCTTCGCTGTGATTATCAGGTGCATAGATCCAGTTCACCGGCGCCACCGTGGAATTGTCCGTATTGTGGATGTCCAACTCATTCGACACCAGGGTTGTACCCGGCTTAAGCGCAGGCATGCGCCACGTCATCTGCCAGAAGAAGGACTGCTGCACGCTCCAGTCCCGGCGGAAATCATTCACCACCTGGAACTGAAAACCCGCCCCCAGACCAACCAACACCGCCAGCAGCAGATGCTTGCTCCAGCGCGGCAGCGGCAGCAGACCGAGCAGCCCGGTGATGAACAGGCTGCTCCCCAACATAAAGGAAATCGAAAAGCGGTCATTGGGGAAACGCAGGCCAATCTTCAAACCGGTCATCCAGAACGGTAAACCGGCAATCAACAAACCCAGTGCCCCCAGCAGCAGCGTACGCCATGCCCAGCGCCGGTCTCGTCTGGAAGGATCATCATCCATCCGCAGCCGGGTCAGGAACACGCCCAGCCCGACCGCAGAAGCCAGCACCACCAGTGCATACAGCAACATCGTGCGTCTGCCCAGCACAGCCGGATCCGGCAGCGCAAATACATCCCCCCAGGCAGCGAAGGTCACCGTCCAGATGTCCTTGAACACCTGTCCCAGCAGTGCCAAAATCGTACCCGCCGGGTCGGCTCGCAATCCCGCCAGCAGCGAGAATTCATAATTTGTATTCTGATACTGGAAGAAGAACTGCCGCCAGACCAACACCGCAATGAACAACCCCAGATACGGCAGCCATCGCTTAATGGCCGTCCTTGCACTGCCCTTGAAGGACTCCCCGTCCCGCCCAGGCGCTGCTGCCCACAGCAGCACCGGCCGCAACAGGTCCAGCAGGAAGAAATATTCCATGCACAGCAAATTCACCAGCGAAAGCGCCAGCGACAGACCTGTCCACAACCAGAAGCGGCTCTCATCCCGCATAGCCTTGAGCATCAAGGCCAGCGAGAGAAAGAAGGCCGTCAAGACAATGAAGAAATGCCCATAGAGGATAGCAATCGGTTGCTGGCGTAAGGCGGGAAAAACGATGAAGAGCAGAGCTGTCCAGACCGCCGCTTCACGCCGCTGCGGCCACAATTGGCGCACCCGCCACCAGAGGGCGGTCGCCGCCAGCCAGCGCCATATCAGCCCGAAAACCTGCCATTTCCACGGCTGCGAACCAATCACAGATGTCGTCAACTGGTAGATCATTCCCCAAAAGGGGCGGTTGGTAGCGAAGTAGCGTTCCAGCCCGGCGCTGCCCAACTGTTTGCCAATATAAATAAAGGCCCAGTCATCCCAATAATAGCCCAGCCAGGGAATCAAGACCCCACACGTCAAGCCGCTCACTACCAATAGGGCCAGCGGCACAGTGTGTTCAGGAAAATGGAATGCTTTGATGCGTTGCGTGAGTTTTTTCATAGGGTTTTTCAGCGGGCACAGGTTTCCCTCCCGACTGGTTGTATTATAACGGAAATTGACGCCGCGGCCTGCGTAGGCGGGCAAAAAGGAGCAAGGATTTGAGAAAGGAAAGGGATTAGTGAATTCGTCAATTTGGGATTAGGCCGTTGACACATTGGCAATGTGTGTCACAACTGCATTGCTTTTTGAGCAAAAGGGGATAAAATGATTCTTGGACAAGGCTGCATATTCTATTTACAGGGAAATTGATGGAGATTATGTGGTCTGGGATGATTATTCAAATGGTTACTTATTCCGGGTCAACACCGGCATTATCACCCAACTACAATAATTAAACCTGTGGGAAAATCTGGCAATAAGGGTTTTGTGCTATTTCACAATATAATGGTTCCAGTTAACGAGCACCTCGGGCGGATGCCATCCGCCCCTACGCAGGGGCCCATTTTTTTATTTTTTCCACTCACAGGGCTGAAAATTTGCCAACTTATATGAACCTCAATAACTCCCAATCACTAATTGCCGAATTGCCTAATCAACTGATTTACTAATCCCTAATCACGACTTTTCCAGCGTATAATAAAACGGTTATGGCAATCCAACCATCAGCTCTTGCTCCACAGCAAAAAAAACAAGTCACCATTGGCTATTTTGTAACTTTCATCGCTCTGGGAATGATCACCGCTGCCCTCGGCCCAGCCCTGCCTTATCTGGCAGAACAAACCCAAACCGTCCTGTCTTCCGTCAGCATCCTCTTCGTCAGCCGCGCCATTGGTCTCATCGTGGGGGCCTTATTCAGCGGTAAACTCTATGACCGTTTTCCCGGCCATCCTATCCTCATCGGAGGGCTGCTCCTGATCACCCTGGCCAGCCTGTTAACGCCCCTGCCCACCGTTTTATCCGCGTTAATTGTAGTCACCTTCATCAGCGGGGTCGGCCAAAGCATCCTCAATGTGGGCGGCAACACCCTTCTGATCTGGCTCCACGGCGGAAAAATTGCTCAGTTGATGAACGGCCTGCATTTCTTCTATGGTCTGGGCTCTATTTTTTCACCGCTGCTCATCACCTGGATCATTACCACCACCGGCAGTCTCATCTGGGCCTTTACCGTCATCGCCCTGATCATGCTGCTGCCGTTGTTCTTCCTCCTCCGCTTGCCACCCGTTGCCCCGCAGCGTACAGACAAAACGAGCGAGAAATCCAATCATGCTTTACCCGGTCTGGTGCTCCTCATTGCTCTCTTCTTTTTCTGCTACGCCGGGTCAGTGCAAGCGTTTGGCGGCTGGATCTATACCTACGCTCTTGAAATACAAATCGCCAGCCCGCAAATCGCTGGCGTGCTCACCTCCGTCTTCTGGGGCACGTTCACCCTCGGACGGTTGTTGAGCATACCGATTGCCGCGCGACTGCGCCCAAAGACAATTCTGTGGGGCTCCCTCATCGGCAGCCTGCTCAGTGTAACCCTTCTCCTGCTGATGCCCGACAAAGCGGCCATTATCTGGCTTG
>JAIOTF010000385.1 GCA_021107195.1 Anaerolineaceae bacterium
CAGTTCTTTAAAATTTTCAGCT
Source organism: Anaerolineaceae bacterium (assembly GCA_021107195.1). GTDB lineage: Bacteria > Chloroflexota > Anaerolineae > Anaerolineales > Anaerolineaceae > SMBSF63. Next base: position 23 of record JAIOTF010000385.1, read on the forward strand.
CGTTCCCGTTTGTCCTGAATTTCATTTTGCGTTATAGTGTATACAATGCGCAGATTCGATTTTCCCTACTTATCTGATTGGTTCGCCATCTCCTTCCGCTGGCTGGTTTTGCTGGGCATGACCGTTTCGCTGGCACTGGATGGAGCGTTAAATTTGTGGTTAACGGCTGTGTTGCTGTTTGCCGTACTCTGGAATACCTTCATCTCAGTTCTGACTGCATTGAATCAACGTTTGCCCCAACACCGTCTGATCAATACCATCATCGATGGAATCGTCAGTATGGCCTTGTTCGCCCTTTCTGGCGGCATCACCGGCCCCTTGAACTGGGCAAGCCTGCTGGCGATCATCACAACTGCCCTTTATTTTGAACTGCGCGGCAGTCTGTTAAGCGCATTATTGCTCTCATTGTTGCAAGCCGGCTGGATATTTTTCTTCTCCACATTCAGCGGCATACATCTCCTCTTCCTGGCACTGCCTTTTGGTTTCAATCTGCTTGCAGCTGTTCTGACAGGTCTCGCCAGCCACAGCTTAATGAAACGGCTGCGAGAATACTACCGAGCCAGCGTCAAGCGCCGGGATGAGATAAACCGTCTTGCAAAAACACAGGAGAGCGAACCCTTGCAGGCTTTTTACAAAGTCCTCGAGACCTTAAGCGCAACCCTCAATTACCAGATCGTGCTCGATGAAGCCCTAGACATGAGCAGTCAGATCATCGGCGACACAAAAACCGGCGAGATGATCAGTGCGGTATTGCTCTTCTCCGGCAGGCACCTCAAAGTAGAATCCGGCCGCCGTCTGCCGCCGCGTGATCTCAAGCTCACCTTTCACGCCAAAGACGGCGTGCTGCACCAGGCTCTCGCCACTGGCGAACCGCAGATCACCAATGACCCATCCGCCGACCCCGAACTGAGCCATATTGTCATTCTTCAGGACTGTAAGAGCACGCTTTGCCTCCCGCTACTGCGCGGTCTCGAGGCTTATGGCGTCATGCTCTATGCCCACCCCAAACCAAATTTCTTCACCGAAGCGCGCGTGGAAACCCTCGAAATGCTCAGCAATCAGGTAGTGATCGCTATCCAAAACGCTCGCCTTTTCCAACAGTTGCAGGAAGAAAAACAAGTACTGGTTGAATCCCAGGAAGTAACGCGCAAACAACTCGCCCGCGACCTGCACGACGGGCCAACCCAATCCATCGCTGCGATTGCCATGCGCATCAACATCGGGCGCAAAATGCTGGAATTGAACAATCTCGACGATCTGATGAAAGAGTTGGAAGGCATCGAAGACCTGGCCCGCCGCACCACTAATGAAATCCGCCACATGCTCTTCACCCTGCGCCCGCTTGTACTGGAATCGCAAGGCCTGACCGCTGCCCTGGAAACCATGTCAACAAAAATGAACGCTACCTACCAGCAGAATGTCAAGGTCAGTGTGGATGAAGCCGTGGTTGCCAAACTGGACATCAGCAAACAAACCGTCATCTTCTACATCGTCGAGGAAGCGGTTAACAATGCCCGCAAGCATGCGGAAGCCTCCTTGATCCAGGCGCGGCTGCGCTTCTTGCCTGAAGAAGAATACAGCGTGGCCGCGTTGGAGATCATCGATAACGGCATCGGTTTTGACGTGCAGGCCGTAACCAGTTCATACGACCAGCGCGGCAGTCTGGGTATGGTCAATCTGCAGGAACGCTCAGAATTGATCAACGGTCTGTTAAGCGTCGACTCGCTGCCCAACAAGGGCACCCGCGTCCGGGTGCTGATCCCGCTCACAGAAGAAGCCACTGATCGGCTGGTGAGAGGGCTGGTCAACGTACCATAAATTTTCCGCAAGGAAGACATAAATACCTGACAGACAGCACTAAAAGTATGAGCTTTTGTTGCGAGGAGGGTCATGATTTGACGTGGCCGTGGAGCGTGCTTCACAGTGGTGGAGATTGCCACAGTCGCTGCGCTCCTTCCATTAGACATCAAGTGGCGGATGGTTTTCTACAACATTTTAGTGCCCCCTATCTGACAGATGATGGGGGAAGACCATCGCCTGTTTTTCTTTCCGCCCGATCTGACCAACAACCATCACGGAGAACATCGCCATGCCATTTGCTAACGGAATGTACTGCTCAACCTTCGATGACGGCACGCTATCCCGGCCACCTGTCATCCTGCTGCACGGCGCAGGCAGCGACCGCCTGTGCTGGCCAGTCGCCATCCGCCGCCTGTCCGGTCAAAAAGTGATTGCCCTGGATCTGCCCGGGCACGGCCGCTCGGAAAGCGTTGCTCTCCAATCCATCGACGAATACGCCAAAGCTGTCTTAACTTTCATGCGCGGGATGGGTATTTACAAAGCATCCCTGGTGGGGCATTCCCTGGGCAGCGCCATCGCCCTGACCCTCGCATTACACCACCCCGAGCGAGTCGCCTGTCTGGCTGTCATCTCTGGCGGCGCATCTCTGAACATCCCACCAGACCTGCTGACGGCATTTTCTAATCCAACTTCTTTAAAAGAAGGCCTGGACATGCTCAAAAAAGTCTTGTTTGGCCCCCTGGCCAGCGCCAACCTGCAACGGCAGGTGATCGACAAATTGCAAGGAGTGCGCCAGGGTGTGCTCTATGGGGACTGGCTGGCGTGCGCCCGTTTTGACCTGCGCGATTCAGTGCAGCAGATCAAGACTCCCGCCTGGATCGCCGCCGGCGACCATGACCAGTTAACGCCGCCCTACCAGTCACGCTTTCTGGCCAAGAAGATCAAAAAAGCGACCCTTCAGTTGGTGCCCAAAGCCGGGCACATGCTCATCCTCGAAGCGCCAGAAGTTGTCAGCCGTGGATTGACAGAATTCCTGAACACATCGGAAACAACATAGGAGGCCACATGGCCTTCTTTTTTTTGAAATTCACCTGGACCTGCCGCAACACCCCTCCATTCTGGATGTCGGCTGCGGCCCGGGCATGCAAACCCTGGAACTGGCACACCAGACCGGAGGCTCTTTTTCTCTCCGCCGGTCTCACTCCCCAAATTGATCCCTCGTACTTTTTGGCACCGTACCCTTACGATATCAGCCCCAATGGGGCAGATGCAAACTCAGTGAGCGGTTGGCAACGTGCGGCTTGTTACCAATTCTCTAATCAACCAATCCCTGATTCCCTCATCCCTGTCCCAGGGCTTACGCATGAAAAAAGGTAGAAAATGAGAGGAAAAACCAATTACCTGCTCCTCAAAGCCTGAAAGAGGGCTTCAAAGAATTGTCGAACCCTCAAATAGAGAAAAAACAGC
>JAIOTF010000270.1 GCA_021107195.1 Anaerolineaceae bacterium
GCAGGCGTGAATGGGACTTCGTTGTTGATATGGGTGATGTCCGCTTCGGTGAGGATGTCGCGTATATCTTCAGCAGGGTAAGTATTACCCCGAAATTCCATCATCCCTGCGGTGGCCCGCACCAAGGCAGTTACGCCTGTCAGGTTGACGGTAACCAGTAAATTTGGATCATAATTTGATGGTGGTAGAGCGATTTGATCCAGCATAGCAGGTTGCATATCTGGGGTGAGTTGGATTGAAATGGGAACGGTTAAAGGATAGGCGTCTGGATTGAAGCTTTTGTGGATGGGGGATTGTCCATCCACTTCAATCACTTTCCATTGTGGATCGAGGTCCTGGAAAGGCAGGATGGTCCAACAGAATTCCTTGCGCCAGGCTCTTTGTGAGATTTGCAGCTCATTTAGAACGATGACATTCTCCGAGGCGGCGCCCCAGATTTGTTCAAATACTTGCAAGGTTTGACGAGTGACAAGCAGCTTTTTGGGGGACAACAGTTCATTGTTCGTACCCTGCCAAACAGTTTGCAGATTTTCGCCTGGAATAGTATCAACCACTGTGTTAAATGGAGCCGCCAGCACATAAACAAACTGGGCTCGTGGATCCTGAGAGCCGACCTTGATCGTGATATTAGCTGCTTCAGGTTGAGAAGCCAGCTTCCATTCAGAAGGGAACTGGATTTGGTCCAGAAAGAAGGACGGCAACTCTGACGAAAGATAGATCACCGGATCTGGAGGGGTGGAAGTTTCTGTTGGTGTTTTGGGGGGTGTTTCCTTTTCAGGCTCAGGTGTGTTTCCAGGTGTGGGCGACACAGTACTGGTTGGGGCGCACCCTGAAGATAGCATGATTCCAAGCAGGAGAAGTAACAAGAGAAGAGTTTTTATTGGTGAGATTCTCATGGGAGCAAGTCGATGTTTGCACGCTCTTTCACGATCATGTGCAGTTCTTCTTGAAGGCGCTGCGCCTCTTTCTCGTGTTCGGATAATTGGTTGCTGTATTGCTGGGCGTGTTTTTCATCCTTCAGGCTTTGCAGGTTGATCTTGACATTCATGCCAGCTGATTGCAGTGCGGCCAAAGCCAGGCATCCAGCAGTGCCGGCATCGGTTATGGCATTCACGTTACCCAGAGAGGCAGCCTGGAGTGCCAGCTCCAGAACTTGCACACAGCTTTGTGCCACAAACAGTGGAACGGCGATGGAATCTTCTGTTCCGCGCTGGATGGCAGCAGTGCGCTCAGCGATTTGGCTAGGAAAATCTTTGGGCATCTTCAGTGCAGTCATATATGATGTGAATGCGGCGGCGTCTTCCTCTACGGCCAGGGCGAGCTGACTGCGAAGTTCTTCTGCCTGGATCAAGTTATTCTGCATCAAAGGTTCAACTTCAGCGTATTTTTTCCTGCCGATGGTCAGACGGGAAACCATGGCGACGAGAGCAGCTGCTGAAGCGGCGGTGTTGGCGGCAGCGGATCCGCCTCCTGGAACGGGAGCTTTGCTTGCCAGACGATCAAGAAATGAGTCGAGGGTGTCATTCTTGTTTTCAGAAAGTGTCTCATAAATGCGGGATTCAAGGATTTGATCCGATTTAAAGTCACCCAGTTGGGTGTACCATACAGCCGCATTATTCAAGGCGTCCTGCGGAATTAACCCGACCAATTCGCTGTGATGGATGGCGGCGCCGTATCTTTTGGCTTCCCGCCTTACAAATTCAACGACGCGGGCGACGGGGGTTTTACGAAAATTGGTCAGGTTCATGGAGACTTGCGCACGGCCGTCCACCATGATGCCCATTGCTTTGACAAAGCGCAGACCCCCAGAGGAATGTCGAACAGCTTTCGATATCTTTTGGGCGATACTGACATCATCGGTGGTCAGATAGATGTTGTATGCGATCAATGGACTGCGTGCCCCAATAACGGTGGCCCCGGCTGTACCCAATTCAAGTGGGCCGAAATCTGGGCGGCGGTCGGGGTTGGTGATCTCAGTCTTAAGTGTTTCATATTGCCCGCGGCGGATGTTTTCCAGGTTCTTACGATCGGGGCGTTGTGCGGCTTCTTCGTATAGATATACGGGAATATTCAATTCCTCTCCCACACGACGGCCAAGTCGTTTGGCCATATCCACACATTCTTTCATGTTGACTTCACTAATAGGGACAAAAGGAACCACATCGGCTGCACCGATTCGGGGATGTTCGCCGGTATGTTTGTCGAGATTTATATGTTGGGCAGCGACAGCAATGGCATTGAACGCTGCGGTTTCAACTTGCTGCGGTGGTCCAAGGAAGGTAAATACCGTGCGGTTATGGTCCAGGTCGGAGTGTTGATCGAGTACGAGAATGTCAGGCACAGATTGAATAGCTTGCTTGATCTTTTCGATCACCTTGGGCCGGCGAGCATCAGAAAAATTTGGAATACATTCCACCAGTTGTGTCATCAGCTTTTTCTCCCTATTGGTCAAACGAATATGGCAATTATAATGCACAAGGGGGTATTCGATTTTGTGAGAAATCTGAAAACAGGAGAGAATTTATTGTCATGGCGTAACTGACAGCTCTATCCGAAACGAACAGTTGGAAAAAACGAGAAATTTACGGTAAGTATGAAAAAAGGTATAATATAGAGAGGAGATGAGATTCTCTTTATTGTTAGAGGGATTTGCATGTGTGGACGGTTTACTATTACATTAGAAGCAAGGGAATTGCAGCTAAATCTTTCCATTGGTGAATTACCAGAAGATTGGCAGCCTCGGTTTAATATTGCCCCGTCTCAGTTGATCCCTGTGGTCGTTGATGCTGATCAGCGCAAGGTGGAATGGATGCAATGGGGATTGGTGCCTTTTTGGGCGAAATCTCCAGGAATTAGCAGTAAGCTGATCAATGCACGGGCTGAAACCGTGGCTGAGAAATCAGCTTTTCGACAGTCATTTCTCCAGCGGAGATGTTTGATTCTGGCAGATGGTTTTTTCGAGTGGCTGAAAACCGGCGGTCGAAGTATTCCTTCCACCCCATATTTTTTTCATGAAAAGAATAAAGCCCCTTTCATTTTTTCCGGTTTGTGGGATCGTTGGGAGGGTACTGATGGTAAGGTATTAAAAAGTTGTACAATTATTACCTGCAATGCAAATGAAGTTGTTAAACCTATTCATCATCGTATGCCTGTTATTCTTGATGAGGTAAATCGTTGGGAGTGGCTCTCGTTGAATGAGCCGCAGGATTTGCAATCGCTACTGGTTCCCATTCGCGAGGATTTCCTGAAAGCATATCCTGTGTCTCGATTGGTTAATAATCCAAACATTGATTCGGAGAATTGTTTGCTTCCCGCTAGAGAGCAGGGTCGTTTGTTTTGATATGAAATTCTATTTTGATTTGATCGGGAGAAATTATGGCGGAACGTATTCTTGCTATTGACGACAATCGGGTAAATTTGAAAGTGGTTTCAGCTTCATTGGAAAAAGGCGGATATAAGGTGGGCACTGCTCAAAGCGGCCCAGAAGCATTAAAAATTGTAAATGAGTTTCATCCGGATTTGATCCTTTTGGATATCAATATGCCAGATATGGATGGATATGAAGTTTGCCGGCGGATGAGAAAGATGCCCGATGTCGCGGGTACGCCAATCATAATGCTGACGGCAAATGATACGCTTGAAGAGAAAATCAAAGGCTTTGAGGCCGGTGCTGATGATTATTTGACCAAACCTTTTCAACCGGCCGAACTTATAGCGCGGATAGGTGTACTTTTGCGTAGAGCGGCACGCGTTCACCAAGAACAGCCAACGACGAATTCAAAATTTAGCGCTGTGTTTTCACTGCGCGGCGGCGTAGGTGTATCGGTTATGGCAGCGAATTTGGCGGCAGGTTATCATCAAATTTGGGGGCAACGGGTAGTTTTGGTAGATATGGTCTTGAATATGGGACAGAGTGCTCTCATGTTGAATTTGCCCTTACGAAATACCTGGGCTGACTTGGCAAGCATTCCCCCGGATGAAATTGACGAAGAACTTGTTCAGAATGTGCTCTTAAAACACGAGTCAGGATTATTTGTATTGGCAGCTCCCAGAACTTCTGTAGAAGGTGAGACTGTACATATTGATTCCATTCGCAGGGTATTGGATGTTCTGCGGGCAAAATTCAGCTATGTTATTCTGGACCTGCCACATGATTTCAGCGATGTAACATTGACGGGTTTGGATTATGCAGATGATGTAATTTTGATGATGGCCCCCGAATTAGCTTCTGTTCGTGCCACAGTGGGGGCGCTGGAAGTGTTTGATACTTTGGGGTATTCGAGGAACGAAATTCATGTGGCGATGAATTGGATCTTTGAACGAAAAGGATTGGCGCGGGGTGATATCGAGAATGTGATGAAGAAAAAAATCTCGTTCATGATCCCGTATGCATCTGAGTCGATTGTGACTTCGATCAATCTGGGCGTTCCACCTGTTTTAGAAGCAGAGACTTCGCCAGTGGGCGCATTGTTTGAAGATATTGCTTACAATATTTCGAAAGAAGAAGATCGTGAAAATCGGCCAGATGAGCCTACAGTGGCTTGGCGGCGTGTTCTTGCGCGCCAGAAAGCACGACAAAAAAGAAAATAATAGATGTAGAGAGAGGTAAAAAATGACTTTACAGAATTCTCCGGGTTTTGAACATGTTGCTGTTGATGAAACTTTGGAACAGGCGCCACAGAAGGAAAACCGAGGTGGTTTTTGGGGAATTGTTGCTGTATTGGTTTTGATTCTTCTGGCTTTAATGTTTGTGAATTATTGGGGCGATACAGCATTTGCTTCCATTCGGGGGAAGGGAGCTGTATCGGGGTTTGTGGTTGATGAGGAAGGCAACGCTGTAAAGGCGGAAATCCTTGTGGCAGGAACTGAGTTGCAAACCATGACTGATGAGGCAGGCAGGTTTCAGTTGAACGATATTCCTGAAGGACAGCGTTTGCTGGTTGTTGGGTATGATCTTATGGGTTGGGAATATCCCGTTACTGTGATTGCCGGGCAGACTCTTGATCTTGGAAAGATCTCTGTGGTGACAACGATTACTCCATAGGCAGGGGAATTGTATCCTATTGAATTGGAAGTTAAGAGTTGGGTGGTTTTCTCAAAGGCATGCATAGATGAATATTGAGCCAGAAATTTTCAAGGCGATTTTCGAGCAGCTGTCTGATGGTTGTGCAATCATTGATCCTGCCAGCAGAAGGATTATAGACTGTAATTCAGCCTTTGAGGACATTTTTGGGGAATGTGGTCAAATCGAACCTGGACAATTTTCATTCTTAAATGATTTACACCCTGGAATTACAGGGGAGCAATTTGCTCAATCACTTCAAGATGTCCTAGCCGGGCACGTTTTTCATACACAGCAGCGTTTGATCCAAAAAGGAAAGCCAGGAATTTATCTCGAAGTCAGCGCTGATGAACTTGTTTTGCCAGACAGATCATTGATATTGATCAAGGTAAAAAAAGAATCTGATGCGGCACATTCCAGCGATCTTCAACAGCAACGATTAAAGGACACAAACGTTCTTGCTCGTGTGATGAGCGCTGTTTCTGAAACGCGGGATTTGAATAAGGCGCTGCGTGTTGTTTGTCGCGAGTTAGCAGTTGCACTTAATATTCCACACGCAGCCCTGATTATTCCAGATGAAAAGGGAGATTTTTTTGAGATTGCAGCAGAATATAGCGCAGGAGAGAATCCACCTGCCATTGGGAAAAAAATTCCGATCCAGGGAAATCATTTTGCCGAGTATGTTATTAAGAACAAAGAGCCGATATACATAGCTGACGTGCAAACTGATGAACGCATGGAGTTTGTTCGGGCTGTGATGGAGCGACGCGGAATTATCTCGATGCTGATCGTACCGTTGGTAGCGGGGGAGCAAGTAGTCGGAATATTAGAGCTGAACACATTGGAGACTCGGCAATTTACGCTTGCTGAGAACTTATTAGTTGAAAACGCACTCAAGGCACTTGGTCCTCTGGTAGAACTGTCACAGATTTATGCAGAACAGCAAAAGAAATTGCAACGCAGGAAAGAAGAGGAAGAAGACCTCGAAATTCGCGAACGGTTTCTTGCATCCTTGGTGGAAATGCAGATTTTATTATTGCGTGCAGACAACTCTGATTTGGTTTATCAGGAGCTTGTCAGATCGTTGGGCAAAGTTTCGGGAGCAGACCGTGCCTATATTTTTATTAACCATAAAGATGAAGATGAAAATTTGTTAACCAGCCAAAGAGCGGAATGGGCTGCAGATCATGTTATTGCACAAATTGATAACCCCGATTTGCAGAACATGTCTTACAAAGGCGATCTTGTTCGCTGGTTTGATTTGCTTTCGCGCGGCATCTATCTTGTAGGAAAGGTGGTTGATTTTCCGGAAGCTGAACAAAAATTACTCCTTCCACAAGGTATTCGTTCGCTTCTGGTTTTGCCGATTATTGTCAAGGGGGATTTCTTTGGATTTATCGGTTTTGACAATTGTACCTCCGATAGGTCATGGTCTGTTATAGAAATTGCCATGCTTAAATCAGCCACATCTTCAATTTCGCTGTACGAAGAAAGGCGGCAAGCATCCCGGGCATTAAGAGAAAGCCAGGCAAGTTTACTATTAATGCTGGATCAACTGCCAGCAATATTATGGACGACAGATTTGTCATTGGAAATTACCTCTGTGCGGGGTACTGATATTGCCAGCATCAGTGCTGAACAAAGCGACCAGTGGTTTAAAACGATGTTGTCAGATCAAGGAACTCCGCGAGCATTGACGGCGCACAAGAAAGCGCTTTTGGGGGAAGCAACGGCCTATGAAATGAGAATTGCAAAAAGTTCATTTCAAGCTTATGTTGAACCGTTCACAGATGCAACAGGGAATGTGACTGGAGTGTTAGGGATTGCCCTGGATATTTCAGAACGAAAGCAGGCTGAAAAAGATTTGGCTCTGCAGCGTGATTTTGCTATGCGGATCATGAATAACATGGGCCAGGGATTAATGGTTACAAATGAAGAAGGTCAGTTTGAGTTTGTTAATCCTGCTTTTGCTCAGTTGGTGCAATACAGGAAAGAGGTATTGCGTGGCAAGACCTTGATTGATATTGCGTTTGAGGAAGATCACGAGGTTTTGCTCAAAGCTTTTGAACGCGGCGATAAATCAATGCATATCAAGAGTTTGGAGACTCGTCTGCGCCGATTGGACGGTGAAGCGGTTTATGTTTTGATCACGCTTGTGCCTATGGTTCGAGGTGGAATATTGACAGGTTCGATCGTTGTGGTAACTGACCTCACTCAACCAAAGCAGATCGAGACTGCACTGCGCAGAAGCGAAGAATTCATGCGTGAATTGTATGCAATTTCTTCTGCTGTGCCAGCAACGTTTAAAGAAAAAATTCAGGCATTGTTACACATGGGTTGCCGGCATTTCAATATGGATACCGGGATATTATCTCACATTCAAGGCGACAAATATTACGTGATTGAAGCGTATCCAGCTTCCGGGAATATTCAAAGCGGAATGGTACGAGATTTGAAAGAGACGTATTGTCAGGAAGTATTAATAGCAGACAAGCCAATAAGTTTTCATCACGCCAGTCAACATAATTTATGGGCAGATCATCCTTGCTATAAGAATACAAATATTGAATCTTTTTTGGGAAGCAAGGTGAATGTGGCCGGAAAAATGTACGGCACATTATCTTTTATTAGTTTATTACCCCATGCTATGCCATTTAAACCGGCAGACGAGGAATCTTTGCGTTTGATGGCGCAATGGGTCAGCAGCGAAATTGAACATGAGCAGTATCTGCATCAGTTGCAAGTCAACGCTGATGCAATAGTAGAAAAGAATGAGGCGCTATCAAAGGCTCGCGATCAAGCCCTGGAGGTCTCGCGGTTGAAATCTGAGTTTCTGACGACCATGAGCCATGAGATCCGCACACCAATGAATGCTGTGATTGGGATGACAGACTTATTATTGGATACTGAAATGAAACCGGAGCAATATGAATACGCCAATCTGATTCATGACTCTGCGCATATGCTGTTGGCTATAATAAATGACATTCTGGATTTCTCGAAAATTGAAGCGGGAAAAATTATTTTGGAAAATGCGGTTTTTGAAACTCAGGCGACACTGAAAAATGTGGTTGACCAATTTATTCCAAAGGCAGAAGAAAACGGCCTGCGGCTTGTATCAAAAATCGAATCGGATGTACCGCATTTGCTGGTTGGAGATGTTGCCAGATTGAAGCAGATATTATCCAATTTAATTGGCAATGCAATTAAATTTACTACTGAGGGGCAAGTTGCGGTAACCGTTGAAATCCAGCAGGCAAATTGGAAGCAGGTTGTATTAAAAACTCGGATTCAGGATACTGGTATTGGCATTCCTGAGAAGATTCAAAAAGAATTATTTCAACCCTTCATGCAAGCTGACAGCAGCACAACCCGTAAATACGGTGGAACAGGTTTGGGTTTGGCAATTTCCAAACGCCTGGTGGAATTAATGGGCGGGGAAATTGGATTTCACAGTATACCTAATGAGGGATCTACGTTTTGGTTTACCTCTGCTTTTGATCGAACTGGTGTGGGAAATGCGCTCACAGATGAGGCCTTGCGGGAATTGGTTGATGGCGTGAAGGTATTATTGATCAGTAACAACGCGACATTTTCGCATTTTATGGAGCAGCAATTGCGACCATGGAAGGTCAATATTGTGGTTACTCGACAGTGGGAGTCTGCCAGAATCATGCTCCAGCAGGCCAGTGAAATGTCAGAGCCTTTTTTATCAGTGTTCGTTGATCATGCGGTGAACGGTGAAAGTGCCATCCAGGCGGGAAGAGGTTTGAAAAACACTGCGGGGAAAACGAAACCTGTGTTGGTGCTCTTGCCGGAGAATGGTGCCGAGGTAAATTTGCTTTTAAAATTTTATGAGCATGTGTTCCCCAGGCCGGTGCAGATCCATGAGTTGGTGCAATTCATAGCTGGTTTAATAGACCAAAAGCCTTTGCCTGTTACAAAAGAGTTAAGAAACATCGATCGAAGAGAATCGACCTTGTCGAAAAACCAGACTCTCCAGGGAAGAATTTTGGTTGTTGAGGACGATGTTGCTAACCAACGTCTGGTTTCTCGCCAGTTGAAAAAATTGGGGTTTGAGGTTGATATTGCATCAAATGGACAACGGGCTCTTGATCTTATTCAGGGAAACCCGAATTTTTATGATTTGATTTTTATGGATTGCCGGATGCCTGCACTAGATGGATTTGAGGTAACCCGGCAATTGCGTGCTTTGGAGGAGAAAAATGGTCAGCATCATTTGGTGATCGCTATGGCTGAAAACGAGATGACTGATGATCATGATCTTTGTAGTGCATCGGGAATGGATGATTATGTCAGCAAACCGGTCAGGATTGAGGATTTGGAAAACGTGCTTAATAAGTGGTTCATCCAATCGGCGGTGCAGGAGGTAAAGGTTGAAAAGCGTCCGAAGCAAAAGAGCGTAAAATATGAAGCCTCAGAATTGTTAGATTCCTTAGCCATACAAGGGATTCGAGATTTGCAAATGGAAGGCGCCCCCGATTTGTTTGGAGAATTGGTAGAGATATTTTTGTCCGAATCGCAGGATATGCTAGAGAAAGCACGACAGGCTGTGCAGGAAAATGATGGTGAAACTTTCCGCCTTGTGGTGCACAATATCAAAGGCAGCAGTTCAAATCTTGGCGCCAAGCTGCTGTCTTCAAAGGCGGCTGAAATTGAGCAGATGGTTAAAGATAGAGATTTGAAGGAAGCGGGTTCCCTGCTGGGTGTTCTTGAAGACATTCATGAACAGAGTTGTGTCGCCTTGAAGGCACTGGTAGATTGAAACACACCTATTATTGTTTTACCCGATTTCCCTTGTAAGTTAATTGATAATGCTCTTGAACATTTTAGATGAACTAATGCGAATTGCTTGACCCGCATTGGTAGAGATGGTAAAATACAGGCCGTTAAGTGACGCCTCCATCGTCTAGGGGACTAGGACGCAGCCCTTTCAAGGCTAAAACGGGAGTTCGAATCTCCCTGGAGGCACCAAGAATTGAGAATCACCGGAAGGTGGTTCTTTTTGGTTCAGCTCTTTCATACCCGGGGAGGGTACATTGAGGCTAAAACGGGAGTTCGAATCTCCCTGGAGGCACCAAGAATTGAGAATCACCGGAAGGCGGTTCTTTTTGGTTCAGCTCTTTCATACCCGGGGAGGGTACATTGAGGCTAAAACGGGAGTTCGAATCTCCCTGGAGGCACCAAGAATTGAGAATCACCGGAAGGTGGTTCTTTTTGGTTCAGCCCTTTCATACCCGTGGAGGGTACATTGAAGCTAAAACGGGAGTGGACCGGCAATTTTCAATATGCTGAAAATAGTGCTGTTGTAGTAACGACTTCATTCAGTCGTCATATGTCAAAAACTAACGATTAAAATCGTTACTACAAATAAATTGAGAATTGCTGGGAGTGGACATATGAGGTGGACAAAATTGATTTCAATGGTATGATTTTGGATATTGTAATCAAAAAATCTGTGTTATTGAGTTTTTGATTCGGTGGCAATCAATGAAATGGAGTTCCTCTATATGACGAACGCAACGCCTCCTAAGGGGAGTGAACGGAATATCCGCTCCTTGAGCAGTACACATATTGATGGCGCGCCTATGGCATACATTATAGCCTTGGCGGCTGTAGTGACTGCTTTGTCTTTCATCCCTTTTTCCTTCATCCTTGGGTCAGGTGGGAGTTTTCCGCTCAGCCAGGGTGTGCTTGGGCTGGTTGGCTGGGTGCTTGGTCCGGTCGCTGGTGCAGTATCGTCCGGGATTGGTTCATTGCTCGGCGTATTTTTGGCGCCGCATACCGCTGGACCGCTGCCACTGATGAGGGTAGTAGGAAGCGTTTACGCCAGTTTTGCGGCCGGTGCGATGGTTTTGGGTCAAAAGCGAAGATACTGGTGGATCCCTGTGGCGGTTTATGCAATGTTGTCTTTTGCTTACTTTGTGGGACGGGCCATTCTCCTGAATGGGGTGGGAGTGGGCATTGCATTTGCAGCGACCTTTGTGGATTGGTCTGCGATAGTCTTGTTCATCCTGCCGACCAGGAAGCTGATTACTGGCTGGCTTCGCAGTTCCAAGCTTCCGCAGGTTATGCTGGGATTAGCGTTGGGAACCTGGATGATCTATGGTATCACGCATGTGTGCCAATCGGCAGTCATTTATCATTTACAAAATTACCCCGAAGAAGTCTGGGCGACATTGATCCCTATCATCCCTTTTGAAAATCTTGTGCGAGCAGCTGTCGGAGTGGTCATCGGCAGCGGTGTGATCACGGGATTGCGGGCAGTTGGTTTGATCAAGCCGGAACATGCTGTTTTCTAAGCCACCTGTGATAAAGGCACTTGGGAAAGCCAGAAACGGTTTTTGACGTTTCTGGCTTTTTCTTGCATAATGAAGAGATATGGTAAGTAAAAAGATAGCGGTTTTAAAAGAGGTTTCATATCAATACCCGCGCAGCGAGGGATACGCTCTCAAGGATATCAATCTGTCCATTGAAAGGGGCGAATTTCTGGCTGTGATTGGGGCAACCGGTGCGGGGAAAACAACTTTATGCCTTTCATTGAATGGCGTTGTCCCGCAGTTCTTCGGCGGCCGATTCTTTGGCAGCATCGAAATAGGAGGAGAAGATACGATTGATGTGCCGACCAGCCAACTGGCAGTGCAGGTTGGAGAAGTCTTTGAAGATCCAGAAACACAGATTGTTGCCGCTTCTGTGGAGAACGAAATCGCATTCATCCTGGAAAACCTGAAAACGCCGCGTGACGAGATCGTTGCAAGAATTCCCGAAATTTTGGATGCCGTACGGTTGAAGGGGCTTGAAAAGAAACACCCGCATGAATTGTCTTTGGGGCAAAAACAACGTCTTGCGATCGCAGCAGCACTTGCGGCGCGGCCAAAGCTTCTCGTGTTGGATGAGCCTACGTCTCAATTAGACCCATATGGTGTGAGAGAAACATTTCAGTTACTGAAAGATTTTCAGGCCGCGTACAATCTGACAGTGGTTATGACGGGGCATGCTGCTGAGGAAATCGCTGAGTATGCCGACCGGGTGGCACTATTATCAGAAGGTCAATTAAAAGCTGTTGGCAGCCCTCAGGAAATCTATACTTCATTTTCGCTGTTGAAAGATAATGCCTTGCGGCCTCCACAAGTTGCAGACACTTTTCAACGAATTCGGCAGAGAAGCGTTGAGGTGATTCAAACCCCTGTCTGCTTGCAGGATGGGATTGAAGCAATCCGTGATTTACAAACCCGTGTCAATATTTGTTCTCCCAAAATTTCTTCGCAGGGCGAGGTATTGCAAACTGAAACCATATTGGAAACCGAAAATTTGTTCTTCAATTATCCCGATGGCACAATTGCTTTGAAAGATGTGAATCTCACGGTGAAGAAGGGTGAATACATTGCCTTGATGGGGGAGAACGGTGCTGGCAAAAGCACTTTGGCGAAACATTTTCTGAACTTGTTGCAGCCCTCAAGGGGAGATGTGCGGTTTGCGGGGAAACCGACGAGAGAATTCCAGGTCAGTCAATTGGCAAGTCGGATTGGTTATGTTGCACAAAATCCAGATCAACAGATATTCACAACTTCTGTAGAGGAAGAAGTAAGTTTTGCGTTGAGGAATTTGGGGTATTCTTCAACTGAAATAAGTGTACGCATTGAGGAGAGTCTGACAGAGATGGGACTTCTGCAAGTGCGTGACGTTCATCCGCTTTCATTGCCCAAAGGAGATCGGGCTCGGGTGGTAATTGCAGCGATCCTGGCGATGCACCCGGAAGTTGTCATCTTTGATGAGCCAACCACCGGGCAGGATGATCTGGGCGCACAGGCGATACTTAAGGTTAGCTTAAGGCTGCATCAACAGGGGAAAACAATTATTGTTATTACGCACCATTTGCATTTGATGCCCGATTATGCCCGGCGGGCGGTGGTGATGGGCAGAGGCAGGATACTTTTGGATACTGATATCCGCACTGCGTATCATCAGGTGGATTTGCTCAAGAAAACGTATCTTCATCCACCACAAGCAGTTTTGTTGGCGCAGGAGATCGCTTCACAAACGCCAATTCCGAAGCTGCTCACACCAGCAGAAGTAGCGGCTTGTTTTAAACCGCGGGTGAGGGGGCGAGCATGACCACGTACAAATTTCAAACTGTTGAGAGAGATTCTGTTTTTACTCGGCTTGATTTTCGTTCGAAAATCTTGATAATGATTGTCGTGACCTTGCTTGCTTTTTTGTGGGAAGACCCCATATACGAAGCTGTTTTGGCTGTGCTGGTGCTTGGCGCTTGTCTCGCAGCAGGTGTTAAGCGGGGGTATATCACATTATTATTGGCAGGAATGTCGCCATTTTATCTCTTTATGTTGTTAACGCATGCTTTTTTCAACGTTGCACAAGCAGAGCGTTTGCTTGCGGTCTCCAATCTGCATCCTATTTTTACCTTGCCGGCAGATTTGTGGTTGATTGGCGGTTTGGAAGCAACCTGGGAAGGTTTTTTGTATGGCGCAAATGTGATGTTCAAAACCATGTCGTTGACGCTGGTGATTCCGCTGGCAATCTTTACAACGGATGTGGATGAAATGATCAGCAGCATGGTGCATGCACGCGTTCCCTACAAGCTGGCTTTTATTTTTTCCTCTACTTTTCGCTTTTCCCCCTTGTTATGGTCAGAATTCAACAAAATTGTTGCGGCCCAGCGATTGCGCGGAATGGCTCTCGAATCGATGGGACTGATGAAACGGGTGAGGGTATATGCGCGCGTGGTTGTCCCGCTCATCCTGAGCGCGTTGGTCAGAAGTCAGCAACTGGAAGTGGTTTTGCAATCCAAGGCATTCAATGGAGATGCAGATCGAACGTATTTCCATGAAGTGCAAATGGAAATCGTTGATTATTTCCTGATCAGTATATTATTCCTATTCAGCATCGCGGCTATATATCTGCGCGTTCAATTTGGGTGGGGGAAGTTTTCTGTCTGGTTCTGAATTTGGCGAATCCCGTTTGAATTGTATAAGAAAACTCAAACTACCGTTCCATTGGAGACCATGCCGAAACTATTCAGATCGACTTTGATCCGCATCAAGTCAGTTTTGATGAGTTGCTGGAGGTCTTTTGGCAGAGTCACAATCCAACCAGCGGGGCTTGGTCCCGGCAATATATGTCGAGCATCTTTGTGCATGACGAAGAGCAAAGGAAGCAGGCCGAAGCTTCAAAAATGCATCGGGAGGCCGAACTGGGCCGTAAAATTTTTACTGAGATAGCTGATTACAAAGGGTTCACGCTAGCTGAAGATTATCATTAGAAATACCGGCTGCGGAATTCTTTGCTTGAGAAAGAGTATTTAGTGGTTTATCCTGAATTGATTGATTTCGTCAATTCAACCGCGGTGACGCGTGTTAATGGTTATCTGATTGGTCATGGTTCGCCAGGACAACTTGAAAATGAGATTGACAGGTTGGGACTATCTGCAATCGGTAAAGAGAAATTACGACGGATTGTTGCTGCCTTTCGGCGCTAAGCGGTGGAATGGAAAAATCTCATGCAGTGTAATTTCCTGCAGGAGATTTTTTAGGTTAATGATCTTGTTGACTGTTTAGTTGAGAATCACAGCCATATTGTTTAACACTCCCCAAGAGTCGAAGAAGCTGGACAGCGAACGCTGGTAAACCGTATCACCATCGAGGATCGTGACAGATGTGGCATTATAGCCAATGACCATTACAGTATGCTCATAGCGGGCAACAGTGGTTGTACGCCCCTGAGAGTCGGTATATTGAACAGGGGTGCCTGCCCATACATGGCCAATGACCCAGACAATGGCAGGGTTTCCGCTGGCGATCTGGCGCTGTAAATCTTCGAAAGGGAAATAATGCACAGCGATGGCATTTAACCCATGATTGCGCAG
>JAIOTF010000410.1 GCA_021107195.1 Anaerolineaceae bacterium
GTATTCAGGGTTTGAAGGAGCAACCGTCCCAATCTGTACATTCACCCTGGAAAATAAGCACCAACCAGATTTCAAAGGCAGCTACATTCGCCTCAGCGATTTTCGCGGCGCAGAAAACCAGGCGCCCAAAACCCTGGAAGCCATCGCCAACCCGGATTGCGGCTGGTTTTTCCGTGCCTCCGCCGCGGATTTCAAGAAGATCCCCGGCTCGCCGATTGCTTATTGGGTGAGTGAGCGGGTTAAGGAAGCTTTTGAAAATGGTGTTCTACTAGGGGAAGTAGCAGAACCACGACAGGGTTTAGCAACTGCTAAGAATGATAGATTTTTAAGACTTTGGTTTGAAGTTGCCATTAGAAATGTAGGATTTGATTTCACTTCTCGAGAAGATGCAAAACAATCTCGAAAAAAATGGTTCCCTTATAACAAAGGTGGGGAATATCGCAGATGGTATGGCAATAATGATTATTTGGTGAATTGGAAAAATGATGGTGAAGATCTAAATGCTTTTAAGCCCCGAGCAGTTATTCGTAATCCAAAATATTACTTTAGACAATCAATAACATGGTCATTTGTGAGTTCCTCCTATTTCGGTGTTCGGTATTCAAAACCAGGAGCTATTTTTGATGTAGGGGGGTCTTCTGTATTTCCGGATAAAGGAGATATCTTTTGGCTGACTGGTTTTATGTGTTCAAAGTTGTCAACAATATTTATGAAAGCAATGAATCCAACTTTAAATTTCCAGGTTGGTAATGTTGCTTCTCTTCCGATTGTGCCCATTGATGAAAAAGATGAGGTTTCAAAATTATCTCAATCAATCATCGCCTTTTCTCAAACAGATTGGGACTCTTTTGAAACCTCTTGGGATTTCACCCACCTGCCGTTGCTGAAGGATGCCACCCTGCCTATTGTTACACCTCTCATAAATCAATATCAAGCCCTGCGTGCAGATTGGCAAGAAATGACCGCCGAAATGCAGCGTCTGGAAGAAGAGAACAACCGCATCTTCATCGAAGCTTATGACTTGCAGGAAGAGCTTACGCCGGATGTGCCGCTCAAAGAGATCACCCTGACCTGCAACCCGCATTACCGCTACCCGGATTCAAAACGCAAGCAGTATACAAATGAAGAACGCGAAGCCATGCTGCTTGAAGACACGATGCAGGAATTCCTCTCCTACGCGGTGGGCTGCATGTTTGGGCGCTATTCGCTGGACAAGCCCGGCCTAGTGCTTGCTAACCAGGGCGAGACGGTAGAGGATTATGTGCGGAAGATTTCCCTCACCCCAACCCTCTCCCGCGGGGAGAGGGAGCCTGACTCCCCTCGCCCCTTGGGAGAGGGGCTGGGGGTGAGGGCAAAAAACCCCACCTTCCTGCCCGATGAAGACAACGTCATTCCCGTCCTGAATGGTGACTGGTTCCCGGATGACGTCGCCAGCCGCTTCAAAGCTTTCCTGAAGGTGACCTTTGGCGAAGCGCACTACGATGAAAACCTGGCCTTTATCGAAGAAGCACTCGGCAGGGACGTGCGTTCCTACTTCTTAAAAGACTTCTACAAGGACCACACCAGGATGTACAAGAAACGCCCCATCTACTGGCTGTTCAGCAGTCCCAAAGGCAGCTTCAATGCCTTGATCTACATGCACCGCTACCAGCCGGATACGCTCTCGGTGCTGCTCAATACCTACCTGCGCGAGTACCAGAGCAAGCTGCGCGCCCGCCGCGGCTACCTCGAATCCGTTGAGCGCAACCCCGGCGCCAGCAAGCGCGACAAGACCAGCGCCCAGAAAGAAATGCGCAAGATCGACGCCACCCTGAGCGAGCTGCGCGACTACGAGAATGATGTCATCTATCCCCTGGCTACCGAGCAGATCCGCATTGATCTGGACGATGGGGTCAAGGTTAATTATGCCAGGTTTGGAAAGGCGTTGAAGGGGATTTAGGGAAGGAACGTTGGGAGTGTTATGGCCTATCGGGAACTGACTGGCAATATTTTTAATAGCAAAGCTACTACACTGGTCAACACCGTCAATTGTGTGGGTGCTATGGGCAAAGGGATTGCGCTGGAATTCCGCAGGCGCTACCCTGAAATGTTTGCTATCTATCAGCAGGATTGTCTGGCTAAAAAATTAGTGCCCGGCCGCATTTATTCCTATCCTCAATCATCCGGTTTGCTGATCCTTAATTTCGCGATCAAGAATGATTGGAAGCATCCATCCAAGGTGGAATGGATTGAAAGCTGCCTGAAACAATTTGCTGCCGGATACAAAAAAAAGGGCATTCAATCGATTGCATTTCCGTGGATGGGCGCTATGAATGGCGGTATTCCATTGGAGATCATTCAGTCTCTCACTCGACAATATTTGCGGAATTTGGAAGATATTGATATCGAAGTTTATAGCTTCGACCCGAATATTTCAGATCCTTTATTTGATCGGCTAAAGCAGATCGCGGCTTCGGAAGATCCAGAAAGATATTTCTCTCAATCGAATTTGCAACGCAAATCGTATCGTGTCATTATAGAAACTGTTCAATACGAACAAACAGAGAGTTTTTCGCGTTTGATTAGTACGCGTGTTGTTGGCAAGGTGTCCATCGATAAGCTGTATTTTTTTCTGAGGAATGTGGACCTTGATAAACCTGACCCTAATCAGGAGAAAGGAAAAACGGAGCAACCCCCGCTATTCTAAACTATGAACAAAACATCACAGCAATTTATCGATCACCTACGTTCTTTAAAAACTGAAAGAAAGCAACTGACCAACTTGTTGCAAGCCGACCCTGA
>JAIOTF010000274.1 GCA_021107195.1 Anaerolineaceae bacterium
GTCTACCCAATCGCTTCCTTTAACTGGCGCGCCATTTCGCCAAACTCGACCGTGTAGCGCATCTCCTCGCGGCGCGGGCGCGGCAGGTCCACTTTCAAATCCAGGCACACGCGCCCCGGCCGGGGCGTGAGCACCAGCACGCGGTCCGAAAGCAGCAGCGCCTCCGGGATGGAATGCGTGACCATCAACACTGTCTGCCGCTGCGCCCCCCAGATGCGCAGCAGTTCCTGCCACATCTGCTCGCGGGTCAAGGCGTCCAGCGCCCCGAAAGGCTCATCCAGCAGCAGCAAGTCCGGCTGCTGGATCAGAGCGCGGGCGATCGCCACGCGCTGGGCCATGCCGCCCGACAACCCGCTCGGCCAGTTTGCCTCGAAGCCTTCCAGTCCAACCAGCCGCACCAGCGCACGCGCCTGCTCGGCGGCCTCGGCTGAGGGGACACCTTCCAATTCCAGCGGCAGGGTGATATTCTCCAGCACCGTGCGCCACGGCATCAGGTTTGCATCCTGAAAGACGAAACCCGTCCGCGGACGCCCTTCCTGCGAGAAGCGCATATAGCCGCCCGTCAGGGGCTGCAAACCGGCGATGGCATTCAGCAGGGTGGTTTTTCCGCTGCCGGATGACCCCAACAGGCACACAAATTCCTGCGGACGCACAGCAAAGCTGACCCCTTCCAGGGCGTCCAGTTCGCCGTTCTCATCACGGAAGGTAACGGAAAGGTCTTCTGCTTCGAGGAAAAATTTCGCGCCAGATGTCATGAACTACTCCGGCAGGAAATCATTGCTGAAAACCTGCTCTAACTCCAGCGGCTTGCTCAATAGTCCCATTTTCAACAGCAGCTCCTGCATATTTTCCCAGGCCGCCACATCCGAAGCGCCGCTGCCGTCGTGCGTCCATAATTTGATCGACTCATCCAGCACCTGCTGCTGCACCTCGGCCACCTGATCCAGATTTTCGACGTACCCGGTGCTGATCTCGAACGCCTCCTGCGGGTCAGCCTGGGCATCGCGCAGCCCGTGCAGGGTGGCCGCGACCATGGCCGCCACCAGCTCCGGATTGTTGCGCGCGGTCTCCTCGTTAGTGATGAGACCATTGCCGACCAACTGCACATGGTCAGACACCGGGATAACGTTCACCTCATAGCCCTGGGCAGCCAACTGCACCGGTTCATTGGCCACATACACTACCACTGCATCTTCCTGGCCGGTGATGAGCATCTCCACCTGGCTGTACCCGACCGTGTCGAGGGTGATCTCCTTCTCGCTCAGATCACCCGCCTCCAGCAGGGCGCGCAGGCCGATATAACTGGCTCCCGACAGCACCGGCGTGCCCACGGAACGCCCCCGCAGATCGTCCAGAGTCTTGATCCCGCTTTCGGCCAGAGAGGCCACGCCCACCGGATACTGCTCGTACCAGGTCATCACATACACGATCGGCAGCCCCTGTTCGCGGCCGAGCAGCACCTGTTCGCCGGAAGCAATGGCAAACTGCAATTGATTGGCCCCCACCAGGGCGACCCCATCCACCTCGAAGCTGTAATCAATCTCGACGTCCAGCCCGGCGTCGGCGTAATAGCCCTTGTCGATGGCCACATACAGCGGCGCAAACTGCACATTGGGGATATAGCCCACCGGCAGACGCACATCCACCGGGCCAGCATCCGGCTCCGCCGCCGGGGCGCAGCCCGCCAGCAGCATCAAGGCCAAAAAACTCAAGATAACGATTTTCTTCATACAATACTCCTTACCTGTTTTGCGATACCCGCTTCGACTTACCCATTCGGGTACAAGTGTCGACAAGCTCAGCCTACGCTATCATCCTCGTATTGTCATTGCGAGAAGGCCGACAGGCCGACGTGGCAATCTCCTGACAAGCAGGTGAGATCGCCGCGCTACGCTCCGCTTCGCTCGCGATGACAGAACTTGGCTGATTCTTCTATACTTTCAATCTCCCTTAATGACCATTCTGCCGCCAGCGCAGCAGGCGTTTCTCCGCCAGGATCACCAATCCGTATAAACTGAGCGCCATCACTACCAGCGCAAAAATCGTTACAAAGACCAGGGCCGTGTCGTACTGCCCGCGGCCGACGTTGATCAGGAAGCCCAGGCCGCGGTCGGCGCCGATGAACTCGCCCACCACCGCGCCGGTCACGGAGAGAGTGGCCCCCACGCGCAGCCCGCCGAGGATCACCGGCAGGGCAGCCGGCAGCTCAAGGTAGCGCAGCGTCTGCCAGGGGGTAGCGCGCATGGCGCGCATCAGGTCATGCAGGTTCTCCGGCACGGCCTGCAAGCCGACCAGGGTATTGATCAGGATCGGGAAGAAGACGATCAGGGCGCACACCAGCACCTTGGAAAACATGCCCGGCCCGAACCAGATCACCAGCAGCGGCGCGATCGCCACCACCGGAATGGCCTGGCTGGACACCAGATAAGGCGAGACGAGCTGCTCCACCAGCCGCGAACGCGCCAGGACATAGCCCAGCACCGTCGCCACCAGGCTGCCCGCCAGCAGGCCGAGCAGCACTTCCAGCAGGGTCACGCCGGCGTGGTAGAGCAGGGTTCCGTCATGCAGCGCCTGCCACAGGCGCGCCGCCACGCGCCCCGGCGAGGGGAGGATGAAAGCCGGCAGGTCGCCCAGGCGGATGACCAGCGTCCACAGGCCCAACACAAGCACCAGTGAACCGGCCAGCAGCCAGCGCCGGTAACGCTGAATGGGGTGTTGGGTGTTGCGTATCGGTTTTTTCGATGTCAGTCGTTGGTCCATGTCAATCTTCATCTTTTCTCTCCCCTAATTTCGAAAGAAATTGGGGGAGATGCTGCTGAAAGCAGCAGAGGGGGTGTTCCTTGATGCGTCCGCCTGCGGTGACCACACCCGACAACTTCACTTCCCGGTTATTGTAGTAACCACTTCAGTGGTTATGTTGTCTACCTTTAATAACGACTGAAGTCGTTACTACAAAAGGCAAGTATTCACCTTGCTGGCTTTCTCTGCTCCTCTGAATGCGATGCTCCCTGAAATCGTTGACTTTTGGGAACGCAAAGCGGGTGCCTTCGGCAGCAGAGTACCCTACGGGCATTTCAGGGCTATTTTTGCAAAGTTCTCCCAGGCATAAAACAAATTCGGCGGGCATTCCCTCTCCCGGCAAGCGGGAGAAGGGATCATAAACAAACCCCGAAACAGTTTCACTTCGGGGCAAGCGGTCTTCTTCAAAAAACAAATCCCGAAAACGCTAAAGTTTTCGGGGCGCAGGCACTATCACGTGCTTTTCCTTCTTTTATCCGGACTATACCGTCGACCCCGGAATTTCACCGGGTCTTACGCCATTGGCGTTCGTGGGTTATCACCACCGATCGGGAATTGGGAGCGTTGCTCCCTCACCCTGCCCCGAAGGATATTTGGTTGTGACTGTAGTATAGTGCGGGCGAGCGAGGATGTCAAGAAAGGGAACAAGAAACAGTTAATCAGTTGATCCGGCAACCAGCGAATCAGGAACCGGCCCATTATTAGATCTACACATCTTGTCCCCCTTGCTAAAGGGGGATGTCGGATCGCAGATCCGACAGGGGGATTTCCCCCACTGGCGATTTTTCTTGTCGCATGGCAATCCCCCCTGTCTGCTTCGCAGACTTCCCCCCTTTGACAAGGGGGGCTGAAGCGCCCATTCTAACTTGTATTATTTTCCCCATTGTGACCCCAAAACTCTGTATAATAGATGATAGAAACCAACCAAAACACGGGGTCAACATGAAAAAATGGAACTTGAAACTCATTGGTATCTCCCTCGCCATCCTGGCAGTCGTCGTGATTGTCAGCATGCTCATATTTCCTGAATGGAAAACTCGATTCGGTGTTATCGGAGCGGCTGTATTAATTATTGTCGTTGCCGCTCCTGAAATCGTTGATTTCCTCTCCAAAGCCAAGAAACTGTACACAAAAGAGGAGAAAAAAGACACGCCCCCTCCCACCGAAGTCCACATAGAAGGCGGGGACAACATCACTGGCGATAAAATCATTATGGGCGATGATAAAAGCACCGTCATCAATGCCAAAGATAACGCAACCGTCCAACAAATCGAGAACCAAACCAACATCTACAACCCGGAAGACCTCACACCCACCTCCCTCCACCAACTCCGCGCCCCGGTGAAAGACTTCACCGGCCGCGAGAAAGAACTGGACGACCTCTGCAAAGCCCTGAAGAAAAATGAGGATAAAGAACAGGAAGGCGCGCTGCTCTCCGGACTGCGCGGGATGGGCGGGGTGGGCAAGACCGCCCTGGCGCTGAAACTGGCCGAGAAACTGACCCCCGACTACCCCGACGCGCAGCTCTTCGTGCCGATGTATGGCGCGGACGAGACCCGGCGCCCGCCCGCCACGCCGGCCGAAGCGATGCAGCACGTAATCCGCGCCTTCCACCCCACAGCCAAGCTTCCCGAAGACCCCGGCCAGCTTGCCACCCTGTACCGCTCGGTGCTGCATGAGAAAAAAGCTCTGATCCTGCTGGACGACGCCCGCAATGCCGAGCAGGTGCGCCCCCTCCTGCCTCCGGCAACCTGCCTGCTGCTGGTCACCACCCGCAAGCATTTCACCCTGCCCGGCCTGCACGAACTGGATCTGAACACGATGAGCGAGGAAGAAGCGGTCAAACTGATCGGGAAGATCACCCCGCGGGTGGGCCAGGAAGCCGCCGCAATCGCCAAAGCCTGTGGATACCTGCCCCTGGCCCTGCGCCTGGCAGCCAGCGCCCTGCGCGAACAGGCCAACCTGAGCATAGCCACCCTGCTGGCCCGCCTGAATGACGCCGAGAAACGCTTTACTACCCTGGAAAAAGTGCAAGCCGCCATCCAGGTCTCTTACGACCTGCTTTCGGATGAATTGAAAACCGCATTCCGTCAGTTGGCCGTCTTCCCTACCGATTTTATCCAGGTTGCTGGACAAGCAATATGGGAAGTTGACGCAGAAGCGGCCCAGGAACGCCTGGCAGCCCTGATGAATGCCAGCCTGGTCGACTACGATCCGAAAACGGAGCGCTACCGCCTGCACGACCTGGTACGCGCCGCCGCTGAGAAGCTGCTCGAAGAAAAGGAAGGATACCAGGCCATCTCTCGCCATGCGGCCCACTACCTGCAAGTGCTGCGTATAGCCGATGAACTCTATCTTCAAGGCGGAGATAAAATTCTGAATGCCTTAAACCTGTTTGACCGCGAATGGGAAAATATACTCGCCGGCCAGGCGTGGGCTGCCAAGCATAAAAAGGATAAAAATGCTGCCCAACTATGCGCCGATTTTCCGGATGCAGGTATCTACTGCCTTTCCCTGCGCCTCCATCCCCTGGAACGGATCCGCTGGCTGGAAGACGCGCTGTCAGCCGCCCGCGAAATCGGCGACCGGCGCGGCGAGGGTGCAGCCCTCGGCAATCTGGGAATCGCCTATGCTTCCCTCGGCCAGTACCAGCAGGCCATCGAGCATTACAATCAACATCTGGAGATCGCCCGCGAAATCGGCGACCGGCGCGGCGAGGCAAATACAAGCTGGAACTTGGGGCTGTTGCTTGCGGGTCAAGGAAAACTGCAAGAAGCAATTGACTTGATGCAGGTGTCAGTCGAATTTGAAACCGAAATCGACCACCCTGATGCCGCTGAAGATGCCGCACGGTTGGAAAAGTTGAAAAGCAATGTATAATTTACAAATACAGTCAACTAGTGACAAGGAAACTAGGGATTAGGAAAAAC
>JAIOTF010000252.1 GCA_021107195.1 Anaerolineaceae bacterium
CCAGACATTCCAGTTGCTGGACACAAACTTCGCCCGCTTCATCCCCTGGTTGACCGCTATGTGGTCCATGGAGATCCTCTTCAGCATCATCATCCTCTGGCGGCGGCAGTGGAAACAAACCACGCGCTGGATCCGTGTTGGCCTGAATATGCTGAGCATGGTGCTGCTGGCTGCAATGATCTTCGGCGGCCCGCTGATCGCCAGCACCACTGAAGCCGCAGCGACCTGGCCAAGCGAAGCCCTGATCCCGCTGGCAGACACCGGCCTGAAGATCGCCCTGGGCATTGCCCTGGTCATGGAAGCCATCTCGTTGATCGAAACATTGGTCAAGCAAATCAGGAAAAGAACCCTGAAAGTGCTCTGATCTTCAAAATCAAGGTAAATACGAACTGCTGGTTACTTGAAAAACCTCCCGCGAATTTAATGCTCGCGGGAGGTTGGGTTATGAAAGCTCACTCTGTGCAGACGCACTCTGTGCAGAGGCACGCTGTGCAAATGCATGTAATACGATTAGCAATTCGTAAGAACAGCCCTCATCAAGGCATCTGGGAAACAGACAACGAAATATCATCATGAGATACAAGGAAAAATCATGGCACTAAATTTTGCAATCGTTTATGGATCCGTACGCAGCGAGCGGCAAGGGATCAAAGCCGCACGTTTTATCATCAACCAGATCAAAGCTCGCGGCCATCAGGCCACATTGATCGACCCTGTCAAATATCAGTTACCATTGCTTGACAAGATGTACAAGGAGTACCCGAAGGAAGAAACCCCGGCTGACCTGGAAAAGATCGCCGAAGTTTTTCGCAATGCCGACGCTTTCGTCTTTGTCACCGGAGAATATAACCATGTCATGCCGCCAGCCCTGACCAACCTGATCGATTATTTCATGAACGAATACTTCTGACGGCCGGCAGCAATTGCCAGTTATTCCAGCGGTTCCTTCGGCGTGTGCGCGCTGCCAGTCACCTGCGTGATATGCTGGGTGAAGTCGGCCTGGCGAGCATTCCTTCGACGTTCCCCATTTCCAAAGTACAGGAATCATTCGATGAAGACGGCCAAGCCCTAAATCCAGCTTACGAACGCCGCATCCAGCGTTTCCTGAATGAACTGGAATGGTACGCCAATGCTTTGAAAGAAGCACGCAAAGAAGGTGTGCCTTATTGAAATTATTCCAATCCAGGAATAGCAATCCCTGTATGCTTAAATCACATCGCCGCTTCGACAACAAGCAGCGTGAATTGTATTCAAAATATAGAAGCTGGCGAACGTGTTCGACCAGCTTCTATGTTTATACTTAAGGGCTGCCCGCCAGGTTATCCGCGGCCCCCGAACTTCTCACGCAAATATGCCAACACACCCGCATCAATCACATCTTCCTTGCCCGTCCAGCGTTCTTCCAGGTTCTCAATGCCCACCAGACTGCGCAGCGCCTCTCGCGTGCGCTGATCAAAATCACCGTGGATCGGACCATGATAATGACCGGTGCTGTACAGAATTTTCTGCAGCTCAGTTGCAACCCGCATCAAGGGCACTACTGTGGACTGGTCTACCTCACCAAAATAGAGATGGTGCATCTTCAGTAAACGCTCCAGCTCTTTGATCGGCGCGGGATGGTCGTCGACGCGCAGGTCAAGATAACGGTCGTTATTGCCGCCATAGCCTCCCGCTTCACGCACCACCAACACTGCTGCCGATTGCCGGCCGCGCTTGTCACCACCGGCTTTCTGCCCGGCTGCCAAAGCCGCCACCAACCAATCCGCCAGCTCACCTTGCTTGCCGCGCACTGCCTCAAAACGAGCAGACATCGCCTCCACCGTGCCCGGCACGAGAATATTCCCCTGGCAGGCATACCCATCACCAACCACATGTCCAGCCCAGGCATGGCATTTTTCACCGGTAAAAGATGCCGTCTGACCAGAAGCGTCCACCATGCCCACCTGACGCAGATCACGGTCTTCATCATTCGAGACCAGAAAATCAATGGTTGATTGAGCCGACCTGCCCGCCGCCATGTGTTCCAGTCCCCACGGGCCATACATCAGATTGGCATAGGATTGTGTGGCCACCGCCCCTGCGCCAGCTTTGGCCCAGGAGGCCACCGAACCGACCGCCATAAACTTGGATTGAACTGCCACCCCCCATTCCTTCTTTTGAGCATCAAACCCAACAATCGAAAATGTCGCAATGGGTTTCATCAGGTTCTCCTTTCGTCGACCGACCAGAACGGGTTGGCATCTTCTGATAAATTTATCATATCCAATTGCAGCAGCTTTGTCAAAAAAACTCTCTGAACATTAATCCAGACACTGCCCCGCCAGCACAGAGAACAACACCACCGCCTGCCGAAAAGCGCGTTCATCCAGATCATAACGCGATGTATGCGCACACAACACCTGTTCGTGCCTGTCTTTTTCATCAAAACGGATGCCGGAGAGGTCCGCCCCCAACCCAACCGAGACTGCCACACCGCCCTGCGTCTGCACCCGCTGCATCATGTAGGTCACGTCTTCGCTGCCCCCACTCTTAAAAGTCGGCAGAAGATGAAACCCACCCACTGTTCGGGCTGCTGCCTCAACCTTCGCCATCAAAACCGGGTCACTGCCGGCGCTTTCCGCACCCCCCATCGGGCGCACCTCCAATTCGCAATCGTACATCTCCGCCGCCGCCTGCAAGATTCGCCGGGCGTGATCATACATATATTCACTCAACGCACTGCTGCCGCCGCGGGTCTCGATCAACAGATGGGCTTCGGCTGGAATGACGTTGCGCCCGCTGCCGGCGGTCATTTTACCAATATTGACCCGCGTTGGCCCGCTGCTGTGACGGGGAATGGCATACAAATTCAACACCGCTGTGGCTGCTGCCAACAAGGCATTCTTTCCACTCTGCGGGCTGCCGCCGGCATGGGCCGGCTGTCCATAGAAAAAAGCATCGAATTTACGCGTGGCGGCGAAACCTTCAATCCCGGGCACCACCTCTCCCGGCGCCCAGCCGCTGAAGAAATGAAAATCGACCAGTATATCCACATCATCCACTACCCCGGCGGCGGTCATCGCCTTTGCGCCGCGCACCCCTTCCTCTGCCGGTTGGAAGATCAAATTGAGCGTGCCGTGCCAGCGGTCTTCCAGCGCGGCCAGCACTTCGGCGATGCCTAATCCTACTGCGGTGTGAGCATCATGTCCGCAGGCGTGCATCACACCAGGGTTGACAGAAACAAAACCCTCTCGCTGTGGCCGGTGTTCCGGCGAGTTACTTTCAGAAATATCGAGGGCATCCATCTCAAAGCGCAATCCGAGTGTTGGCCCCTTACCATCCCCCAATACCCCGATGACAGCAGTAAAACCGCCTTTGAGAGCGGGGAGAAATTCCGGGTCTGCTCCCTGTGCTGCCGCCCGCTGATAGTGGGCATCCAGGGCCGCTTCGTCCGGTAATCCCATGCGTTCTTCGTCCACCAGCACCTGGCGGCCCAATGAAACCTGATACCCCAGATCAGTCAAGCGCCGTGCCACCAAAGAAGCCGTGCGAAATTCAGTCCAGCCTGCCTCGGCATAGTGATGAAAATCGCGCCGGTCGGCAATTACCTTGTCTTCAATCTTGTCCGCAATCTGTACAACTTCCTGATGAAAAGATGTCATCTTCTTCCTCCCTATGTTTTTGAACCCATGCTGCTCAGCGTGACCACCAACAAACCGGCGCCAAAAGCTGCCAGAATGCCAAACAGCCACCAGCGTTCCCGGGTTTCATGCACTTCCTTGCTGATCGCAGCCGTTGGCGAGACAACCGCGGCCGGCAGTCCGGTCAGGGTGGGTGCAGGCGTCATGGTGGCTGTAACCTGCAAGGCGGGCAAGGGCGTGGTCGTGCTAACCATAGCCGGATCGATGATCCTGATCAGCAGCTTTTGCCCGACATAAATGGTGGGGTTATCTGCCAACAGGCCATTGATCGCGGCTAAATCTGCCACGGACATACCATAGGCATCGGCGATGCTCCACAATGTCTGTCCTGAACGCACCACGTGCACCACCCGGCCATCTGCATCCGGCCTGGCCGTGGCCACCGCAATCACCAACTGCGATACAGCGGATGTAGCTGGCGTCCCGGTCAAATCGGGCGTGGCGTTGGGGTCAGGCGTGGTGAAGGTCTGCGGCTGATAAATGCCATTGGAGGTGTAACCAGCATGGAGCACATAGAAAATCTCGCCATCCGCTTCGACAATGGCAGCGCCGATATGTTTATAATTGGGGTTGACCATAGGAATACTGTGCAGCGGGTCGTTCCAGGCTTCACTCAGCACCAAGTCCAGGTCCATGTTTGATCCCCAGGCGATATTTTCCGTCCCCCAAGCTACATCTCCGGCTCCATACCCGGCAGCGATCAGCTTCTCGCGGGTGCTGCCATAATGCCCATAATATTTATTATAGGCCATGTACTCAGCCGTGGCCTGTGCGGTACCCATCAGGATTGGGTCAATTACCAGGGCCGCATAACCGTTGGCGTTGCGCATCCAGTTCACCCGCTGGATCAACTCATACGGGCTTGGTACCGCGATAGGCGTAGGAGTTCCAAACTGCGCCTGCGCTTCAGGAACACCGCTGAAACCCAAAAACAGGAGAAGTAAAATTTGGCTAAAGCCCCATTTGAACTTGCGCATCTTTTTTTATCTATCCTGTCGGATCAACCCTCCGTCACAGTGGAGCGTCTACTCCGCAGCAATCCTGGTACCGCAATACGGGCAGAACACCGCATCCTTTCCAGCCGGCTTAACCACTTCGGCATTTTCAGCCACCGGCCCACCACAGGCCGGGCATTCGACAGGTAAATCGCTGGCAAGGATTTGCAACGGCTCCTCCAATGGCGGGGGAACTGGGTCGAATATCCCCTCCTCGGGAACAATTTCACCCTCATCCGGTGGTTTGATCTGATCGTTGAATGCTTCCAATGAATCCTCAGGTTCCGGCATGAGGGACTGAACTATAATGCTGATCCCGATCAGGATCAAAATTCCCGGCCAGAAAGCATCCATCAGGAACAGCAGCCCCAGCCCGATCAACCAGACCGCAGCCTGTGCATTCTTAACAGATTGACGCGACCATTTCTTTTTCATCTGATGCCTTCCTCTATTCCACTTTTTGCAGCACAGCTGTCAGATATCCGGGAGACTGTGCTTCTTTCCATCCAGTCACCTTGTGCCAGGGGCGCTGGCGGATCAGGTCATCCAGAAACTCCGGGCGGAAGAAACGCCGCATGTGCCCCCGGTACTGGTAGCAATCCAACCCAATTTTTACGCCCCGGCCAAACAATTCATTCTCCACCGATTTCACCCGCAGAGCAAAAACTCCTTTTAATCTTAACACACGATGGATTTCCCCAAAGAGAAAATGAGAAACCTCATCATCGAAATAATGCAGAGAGAGGTGAGCAAAGGCGGCCGAAAAGGCACCGTCCACAAACGGCAATCCCTGCGCCAGATGCTGCTGCACCAACCACACACGTCCATCGATTGTTTGCTGCGCCTTGACCAATGCCCTTCGCGAGAAATCCAGTCCCACTGGCTGCATTCCCAAATTATCGAAATAATAACTGTCCTCCCCGGCGCCACAGCCCAACTCCAGCAGCCGCCCATCCTGCGGAGGGACGCCCAGCCAGGCCCCAAAGGCCTGGGCGAAAGCGCTGGGGCTGCCGGCATTATGCTCCCGCCCTGGCAAGCGCGTATACAGCGTATTCCAGTGAGACTGTTGGTCAAGCGGTTTCCTGTTATCCAATATATGCCTCAATAGCGATAGTACGATGTTACCTGCTTTCATTATACAAAGGGATTGGAAAGATTCCCCTGGAAAGGTTGATGAACTGAACAGATTGCAGCCGAACGCCACTCCTGGAGCATTTCACCTCGTCTGTGTTGACACCCTTTTCAGAGTTGGGGTTCCAGATTCCATCCAACCTTGAAAAGGGATGATCCGCTTACCTACAATGCAACCAATATTCCTTCCATGCCAGGCTCGATGATCCCAAATTCAACCTTTCCAAGGGCTGATCCCCCTTGACAATTCCCGAAAACAGGATAGACTAATAGTGTAATTTATACACTAACAAGGACGCCTGTAATGAATACGCTACAACAACAAGCTGAACCTTTTCTGCCCTACCTTGAGAACTGGCTGGAAAGCCGCCCCGGTCTGCCCCTGGCAGAAGCCGCAGCCGCCCCGGATGAGATCGCCATTTTCTCCGTGGACGTGATCAAAGGCTTTTGCAGCACCGGCCCGCTGGCCAGCCCGCGCGTGGCGGCCATTATCGAGCCCGTCGTGCAGCTCATGCAGACCGCCTGGGAAGGCGGCATGCGCCACATCGTCCTCACCCAGGACAGCCACGAGCCGGATGCCGTGGAATTTGGAGCCTTCCCGCCGCACTGCCTGCGCGGCAGCGAAGAAGCGGAAACCGTAAACGAAATTGCATCCCTGCCTTTCTTTGATAAAATGATCCTTATCGAAAAAAATTCGATCGATTCCGCCCTCAATACCGGACTGGATGCCTGGCTGGATGCGCACCCGCAGGTCAAGACCTGCATCGTGGTCGGCGACTGCACCGACCTGTGCACCTACCAGCTTGCGATGCACCTGCGGCTGGATGCCAATGCCCGCCAGCTTGAACGGCGGGTGATCGTGCCCATCGATTGCGTGGACACCTACGATACTCCACTGGCCGTCGCCGAAAAACTGGGTATCTTCCCCCACCCGGGCGATCTGTTGCATGCCACCTTCCTTTATCACATGGCTGTGAACGGCATTGAGGTTGTGAAACATATCAAATAGAATCGATTCCTTGTAATGACGACTTTAGTCGTTACCATCTTATGAGTACAAAGGTCTGTAACGACTGAAGTCGTTACTACAAAATAATTATGAAGCGTTATTATCTCTGCCTGCCCCTGTTGATCCTGCTGGCCGCCTGCGCTCCTGCCGCGGACAGTATACCCGCGCCCACGACAATGCCCAGCGCCACGCGGCAGGCCAGTCCGACGCTGACATTCACCCCTTTACCCACTGCCACACCAACCCCAACAGCAACAACGACTCAAACGCCGACCGCCACCCCGGCTGTACTGGTCGGAGCGGGCGATATTGCTATCTGCGGCCAGGAAGGGGATGACCAGACCGCAGCCCTGCTGGACGAGATTCCAGGCGTGATCTTCACCACGGGTGACAATGTCAATGAAGACGCCACCCTGTACCAATTTGAGCGCTGTTTTGACCCATCATGGGGTCGCCACAAAGACCGCATCCGCCCTGCAGCCGGCAACCACGAATACAAAGTGGATCACGCTGCCGACTATTTCACCTATTTTGGTGAAGCCGCCGGACAGATCCGCGAGGGTTGGTACAGCTACGACGCGGGCGACTGGCATATCATTGTGCTCAATTCGGCCTGCCTGTGGATCAACGGCTGCGGGCCAAGCTCCCCGCAGGTGGCCTGGCTGCAGGAAGACCTGGCAGCACATTCCAATGACTGCACCCTGGCATACTGGCACGACCCGCGCTGGAGCTCCGGTCTGGGCGGCAGCTCGCACTGGCTGGACGCTTTCTGGCAAGAGCTGTACGCCGCCGGGGTGGAGGTGGTGATCAGCAGCGATGACCACAACTACGAACGCTTTGCCCCGCAAGACCCGCAGGGAAACCTCGACCCGGAATTTGGCATCCGCCAGTTCGTGGTCGGCACCGGCGGCGCAAGCCAGCGTCCCTTCAACCGCATTCTGGAGAACAGCGAAGTGCACAATTCCGGCACTTACGGGGTGCTCAAATTCAGCCTGTATTTCGATCATTACGGATGGGAATTTGTGCCTGTGGAGGGGGGAATCTTCACCGACTCGGGCAGTGGCACCTGTCATCCAGCGCCTGATTTGAAGTGAGTGTGTGCCGTACGGTGAGCTTACCAATTTACCATTGTAGTAACCACTTTAGTGGTTATGTCGTGTACTTCAATAACGAATAAATTCGTTACTACAATTGGCAGACATCATGCGGTAAGTTTGAAACACGCTCAAGGCGTGGTATGTTTCCCAATCACCCGATCCCTGATCAACTGATAACGCCCGCTCGATAATGGTATACTAATTTTCGCTGGCAGCATTGCCGGTATATTCTACATCTCAGGATCAGGTACAACCCGTGAGCAACCCGTACAAAGGCGACCTTAGATTTTTAAGCTACCAGCAAGAACGCATCTCCCATTGGGATTTCATTGCGGACAATTTCCAAACCTTCCGCAGTCTCAGCGGCCAGTATTATCATCAACGAATCAACCAGTTATATCAATGGATGGTTCCACCCGGCAAGCGCATCCTGGAGATCGGCTGCGGTACCGGCGACCTGCTGGCGTCCTTGCAGCCAGACCACGGCGTGGGCATTGATTTTTCCAGTGGAATGATCAATATTGCCCAGGAGCGTCATCCGGAACTGCATTTCGTGCAAGGCGACGCCCACGAACTACAACTTGATGGCTCGTTTGACTTTATCATCCTCTCGGATGTGATCAATGACCTGTGGGATGTTCAAGCCGTTTTTGAACAGCTTCAAGCCCTGATCACCCCCTCCTCCCGTATCCTGATCAATTATTACAGCCGCCTGTGGGAAATGCCCCTGAAAGCAGCCGCCGGGTTGAAGCGTGCCCATCCCCATCTCTATCAAAACTGGCTCACGCCGGAAGATGTACAAAACCTGCTTTATCTGGCAGGGTTTGAAGTCATCCGCCGCAGTCAGGAGATCATGCTGCCCTTCCCCCTGCCGTTGATCACGCCTTTTTTCAATCGCTTCCTGGTGCGGCTGTGGCCCTTCAAACATCTGGCCCTGACCAATTTCACCATGGCCCGCCCCCGACCCAGCCCCCGCGAAGAAGATAATCTGCCGCTGGTCACGGTTGTCGTTCCAGCCCGCAATGAAGCCGGAAACATCCGGGCCATCTTTGAACGCGTACCCGAGATGGGGCGTGGCACAGAGTTGATTTTTGTGGAAGGTCATTCCAGCGACAACACCTTCGAAACCATCGAATCCGTGATGAAGGAATACCCCCAGCGCCCGGCACGCCTGATGCGCCAGACCGGCAAGGGCAAAGGCGATGCGGTGCGCCTGGGATACAACGAAGCCAGCGGCGATATCCTGATGATCCTTGACGCCGATCTGACCGTGCCCCCCGAAGACCTGCCGCGTTTCTATGATGCCATCGTCAGCGGCAAGGGTGATTTCATCAATGGCGTGCGTCTCGTCTATCCCATGGAAAAAGATGCCATGCGCTTCTTCAACTTCCTGGGCAACAAAGTTTTCAGTTTGATCTTCACCTGGCTTTTAGGCCAGCCGATCAAAGACTCGCTGTGCGGCACAAAAGTGCTGTGGAAATCGGATTATGATAACCTGGCAGCCAACCGCAGTTACTTTGGCGACTTTGACCCCTTTGGCGATTTCGACCTGCTCTTCGGGGCTGCAAAACTGAACTTGAAAATTGTCGACTTGCCGGTGCGCTATCGTGAACGCACCTATGGCGACACCAATATCCAACGCTGGAAACACGGCTGGTTATTACTGCGCATGGTGATCTTTGCCGCCCGCCGTCTAAAATTTATCTGAGGCTTATGTATGCTCCAGCCTGACCTGTTTGCTTCCCATACCCCCGCTGCACTGACCGTGACAGACCTCACGCGCTATATCCGTGAAGTGCTCGAAGAAGACCCGGTGTTGATGAACGTACGCGTCGAGGGTGAAATTTCCAATCTCTCGCGGCCGCGATCCGGGCACATCTACTTCACCCTCAAGGACGCCGGCGCCTCCATTCGCTGCGTTATCTGGCGCAGCGCTGCGGCCCGTATCCCCCACGACCTGCAAAACGGCATCGCTGTCGAAGCACATGGCTCGATCGGCGTGTATGAAGCTGGCGGCCAGTACCAATTGTATGTGCGCAGCGTGCACCCGGCCGGTGAGGGACAGCTATATCAGGAATTCTTGCGGCTCAAAGCGCAACTGGAAGCCGAAGGGCTATTTGACCCGGAACAAAAACGGCAAATTCCAGCCCAACCGCACAAGATCGGCATTGTTACCTCAATCAACGCCGCTGCTCTGCAAGACATGCTGAACACCCTGCAAAACCGTTACCCCCTGGTGGAAGTCCTATTGGCTCCCGCCTCTGTGCAAGGCAAAGTCGCCCCGGCCGAGATCGTGCGCAGCATCCACGCCCTCAACCGCCGGGAGGATATTGATGTGATCCTGGTGGCGCGTGGCGGTGGCTCTCTGGAAGACCTGTGGTGCTTCAATGACGAACGCGTGGTACGGGCGATTGCCGCTTCAACCATTCCGGTCATCACCGGGGTGGGACACGAAACAGACTTTACCCTGTCAGATTTCGCCGCCGACCTGCGTGCTCCTACCCCCACGGCGGCGGCCGTGCTGGCCACGCCAGACGTGCGCGACCTGCAGGAAGCGCTGCAAGGGAATGTTTACCGTCTTAACTACACGTTCCAGGCCATTCTGGAGTTTGAAGCAGACCGCCTGCAGGTGCTATATAACCGTCTGGAACGCGTCTCGCCCATCTATCAAATCCAAAGCGACCGTCAGCGCCTGGATGAAATGGAAGAACGCACCGGCCGCGCCCTGCGCCACATCCTTGACCTGCGCCACACGCGCATCCAGGGCCTTACTGAACGATTGCAAGCCCTCAACCCGGAAGCCGTGCTGAAGCGCGGCTATGCCATCGTCAGCCTGGACGACAGAACACTCGTGCGCAGCGTGCAGCAAGTAAAGGTCAACGAAGATATTCATATCCAACTGAGCGATGGCGAAATCGATGCCCGTACCCACA